>JAISKR010000106.1 GCA_031260845.1 Bacteroidales bacterium | reverse complement strand
AATATCCAATTGGCTGTTAATCAAATCATCAAAGTTGTTGAAGAACGGGACTGTATATGTTTCGATGTTCAACTTTTCTTTTGGCAGGATGTCGCATAATGCAGCCAATTCGGCATTCGCTTCACGGACAATCATTTCTGCGTGACGTTTTCCAATATGTCCACAACCGACAACGGCAAACCGTATTTTTTTTTCTTGCGCCATGATGCTTTTTGTTTATTTACGAAAGAATCTGATTATATTTTCAATGATAAAACGCTGTGTTTCATCGGTCATTTCTGTGTGAATCGGCAATGAGAGGACTTCCTTGCACAGTGAAGCGGCGTTGCTTACAGTGCCGGAAGTTCGTGCGACCCATTTGTAGGCTTCCTGCTCGTGAACGGGAAGCGGATAATATATCATAGTAGGGATATTCTGCTCTTTCAGAAATGCTTGCAGAGCATCCCGCCGCCCGTTTTTGACGCGGATGGTATATTGATGATAGATGTGCGTGGAAAAAGGAGAACTCGTTGGGATTTTAAGCTCGGGCAATGAACTCAAGGTTCGGTCATAATCGCCTGCCACCTTTCGCCGCGCGTCGGTGAAACTGTTGATATACTTTAGCTTTACATCCAATATCGCTGCCTGAATCGTGTCTAAACGCGAGTTGCAGCCAATGGTTTTGTGGTGATATTTTTGCGTTTGTCCGTGATTGGCAATCATCCGGATACGTTCGGCTAATGTCGCGTCGGAGGTTATCACGGCGCCGCCGTCACCATAACAGGCTAATGGTTTGGATGGAAAGAAAGAAAGCGTCCCTATGTGGCCGATGGTCCCGGTTTTTTTGACGGTTCCGTCGGAAAAAGTATAATCGGCGCCTAATGACTGGGCGTTATCTTCAATTACTTTAAGTTTGTATTTTTCAGCGATTTTCATCACGGGTTCCATGTTGCAACTTTGCCCGAAAAGGTGCACGGGGATAATTGCTTTGGTTTGCCGGGAGATAGCCTGCTCCAGATGTTCGGTATTCATATTAAATGTATCGGGATACACATCTACCAGAACCGGTGTGACGCCAAGCGAGGCAACCATTTCTACTGCTGCGATATAGGTGAATGCGGGCAATATAACCTCGTCTCCCTGCTGAATGTCTGACGCCCGGAGCGCCAGAAGAAGTGCATCCGTCCCGTTTCCGCAGGGTATAATATACGGCGCATTCATATATTCCTCAAGATGAGAGCAAAACGTTTTCACCTGCGGCCCGTTGATAAAAGAAGAACTGTCAATCACTTCCTGAATGGCGGCGTCTATCTCCTTTTTCAATCGCTTATATTGACTCTGTAAGTCAATCATTTGAATATTCATTCGCTTTTCTTCTTCATTTTACTTCGCTGCCCGGTTTCACGCCCTTTTCGGGGGTTATCACGACTAACCTGCCGTCGGCTTCTTCGGCTGAAAGAATCATGCCTTCGGATAGAATCCCTTTCAACTGGCGGGGCGCCAGGTTTGCAATAAAACAAATTTGTTTGCCGACCAATTCTTCGGGAGCATAATATTTGGCAATGCCTGAAACAATGGTGCGTCCGCCCAGTCCGTCGTCGATTTTGAATTGCAACAGCTTATCGGCTTTCGGCACTTTGGTACATTCCAAAACTGTCCCGACGCGGATATCCAATTTGGTAAAATCATCAAAAGCAATGGTTTCGCGCACCGGATTAGCTTTTTTGTTCGCTTCTTCGTTGTTTCGCTTCGTGTCCAACAATTTCTGAATTTGTTTTTCGATTATTTCATTTTCAATTTTTTCATAGAGCAATTCGGCTGTTCCCAACGCATGTCCGGATTCCAGTAAATCGGTGGAACCTAATCGTTCCCAACCTAATGGCTGCACATTTAACATCCGGTTGAGCTTCTTCATGCTGAACGGCAAAAAAGGCTCGAACGCAATCGACAGGTTGGCTGTGATTTGCAGAGCGATATTCAATATGGTAGCGACGCGGTTCATATCTGTCTTGGCCAGTTTCCACGGTTCGGTGTCTGCCAGATATTTATTTCCTATCCGTGCCAGATTCATCGCTTCTTTTTGAGCCTCACGGAAATGATAGGTATCCAACAGTCTTTCTACATCATTTTTTACGCCTGCAAATTCTTGTAACGTCTGTTTATCATAACCGGTCAATTCTCCGCAGGCGGGCACTTTGTTATCAAAGTATTTGCCTGTCAGGACTAAAGCCCGATTGACAAAATTACCCAGAATAGCGACTAATTCATTATTGTTACGCGCTTGGAAATCTTTCCATGTGAAATCATTGTCTTTTGTTTCGGGAGCGCTGGCTGTCAGCACATAACGAAGTACGTCCTGTTTGTCGGGCATTTCTTCCAGATATTCGTGTAACCACACAGCCCAGTTGCGGGAGGTGGAAATTTTATCGCCTTCAAGATTTAAAAATTCGTTAGCCGGCACATTTTCAGGCAAGTTAAAAGTCCCTTCGGCCTTCAGCATGGTCGGGAACACGATGCAATGAAAGACGATATTATCTTTCCCGATGAAATGAACAATCTTTGTCTCAGGGTCTTTCCACCATGTTTCCCAACTGTCCGGAAGCAATTCCTTGGTATTGGAAATATAACCGATGGGCGCGTCAAACCAGACATACAGCACTTTACCCTCTGCGCCTTCGACCGGCACAGGGA
>JAISKR010000088.1 GCA_031260845.1 Bacteroidales bacterium | reverse complement strand
ACCATTATTTCAAGCCCGATTTCGGCGGCTTTCTGCATCATGAAATCTCGCGCTGCCTGATATTCGTTGGGAATGACGCCATCAAGGATAGCGTCTTTAATGGCGTTTTTGATGATGCCGATTTCGCGTCCGGGTTTTAATCCGAAAGTTTCAATGATTTCCGTTCCCGAAACAGGTGGCTGGAAATTGCGGATGGCGTCTTTTTCTTCTATTTCCTGCAATTTGCGGCGTACCAACTCGAAATTCTGCCGATAGCGGTAAACCTTGTCGGCATTGTTGGAAGTAATGTCGGCGTCGCAGAGCGCCATCAAATCGTCTATGTCGTCGCCGGCTTCAAACAGCAGGCGCCTGACAGCCGAATCGGTAACAATCTCTTCCGCCAGCACGATGGGACGCAAATGCAGCGCCACCAATTTCTGCACATACTTCATCTGCTCGTTCATCGGCAGTTTCAGCGAGCGAAACAGTTCGGGAATCATCTTGGAACCGATGAACTCATGCCCGTGGAAAGTCCATCCGGTGTCGGGTATGAAGCGTTTGGTAGCCGGTTTGCCTATGTCGTGCACCAAAGCCGCCCATCGCAACCACAATTTATCGGTGAAAGGACAAATGTTGTCCAATACTTTCAGGCTGTGGAAAAAATTATCTTTGTGGGCGTGTTTGCCTTTTCGCTCTATGCCTTTCAGCCGCGACAGTTCGGGAAAAATCAGTTCGAGCAGTCCCGATTGGTCGAGCAGCAGAAATCCGGTTGAAGGCGTCGCAGAAAGGATGATTTTGTGCAGTTCGTCGGCGATACGCTCTTTCGAGATAATGCCTATTCTTTCCTTGTTGCGAATGATGGCTTCAAAGGTGTGGTCTTCAATTTGGAATCCCAACCGGGTGGCAAACCGGATAGCCCGAATCATGCGCAAGGGGTCGTCGCTGAAAGTGAGGTCGGCGTCCATAGGGGTGCGGATGATTTTATTTTCGAGGTCGGCGACGCCGTTGAAAGGGTCTATCAGTTGTCCGTAAGCAGCCTGATTGAGGCATATAGCCATGGCGTTGATGGTGAAATCGCGGCGACGCTGGTCATCTTCGAGGGTGCCGCTTTCCACCACCGGCTTGCGCGAATTGCGATTGTAGGACTCGCGGCGGGCGCCTACAAACTCTATCTCATCCGTTCCGTAGCGAAACATGGCGGTACCAAAGGTCTTAAAAACGCTTACCGGCAACGACGGGTTAATGGCGGCGGCTACTTTTTGCGCCAGTTCGATGCCGTTGCCCAACACCACCACGTCTATGTCCTTTGAAGGACTATGCAAGAGTTGGTCGCGCACATAACCGCCTATCACCAACGCTTGTACGCCTTCCTGTTCCGCAACTTTTGAAATGATTTTAAAAACGGGATGCGTCAGGCTATCCCGCATAGATTGATGTAACACTTACTTGTATTTTTCCTTTGCAAACCAAATTTCGAGCAACGACAGGTTGACCGACAGAAGCGCATAGTTTTCGGTGATACCTCCGCGCTGTCCGGTTCCCGATTGCCCCAGTATGACGGACACATTTACACGGGAAAGTCCCATCATAAGCGGCAGTCCTACCCCCAGAGAAACGGAATAATCTTTCAGCGGATAACCGTTGATGGTCAGGTACGAGTCGTTGTAGCAAGCGCCAATCTGGTAACTCATGATATGCAAATAACTGGTCGGGCGTTTTGTATTGGGGATGATTTGAAATCCGGCATTATAGATATGGCTGTCGGCGAATCGCAACCCATGTAATTTTTCTTTGTTGACAGACCAGTTTTGCTGATAATAATCAAAGGCAACAGTCCATTCGGCACTGTTTTTAGCGCTATAAAGCGAAATGCCCGCACCATAAAACTCAGGCATCTGCATCTTCAAGTCGGGAATTTTCTCATCTTTCGCTACTGTGCCGGCTTTCAGGTTGACAATCGTACTGTGGCGGTACATATTGAACTTCGATTGATAGCCGTATATTCCGCCAACGGTCAGCAAGGTGCGCCTCTTGAACAAGTAGGAATACTGCACCCCGAAATCAAAATTTATTTTGTTGGCGGTCATGCTTTCGCTGATAGCAATGGATGGCGCCGCTTCCGAGCGTGTAATCGAGCCGAAGTAGTACGAAGCGGTAGCCCCCAGATTCAGACCTTTGAGCACTTCCACCGAATTGCTCCAGTAAAACTTGTTGATGCCGCCGCTGCCGGTATAGGTGGTGTTGAAATAGTCATCGTTGGAACCTTCTACCGGTTGTGCTTTCAGCATATTGTATCCCACATTGGTATATGGGCTTAGTCCGACACTTGAAGTCCATAGTTTAGAAATTCTGAAGCCGGCAGCCAGATTTTTGAAATTGAAATTGGTGACTTTTTGGGTAGTAGAAGAGGTTCGTAATTCAGAGAACTTGGCTGTGCCTGAGAAATCAAAAATAAATTTGAGCGTGTCAATGCCGCTTAAACCTGCCGGATTGCGTCGGTTCAGAAAGTTCTTTGATTTCAAGCCGATGCCCACATTCCCCCACCCGGTGGTGGCGCTGAAATCGCGGTATTCTATTTCACCAATACTGAAAATGGAAAGGGGTGAACCGGTGCTGTTTTGGGCTGCCGCATAAAATTCAGCGGCGAAACAGACCATCAGAACAACCCAAACTTTACGGAATATGATTTGATAAACATTCATTATATGGTGGTGACTAATATTCATTATAAATACTGTAAGTTATCTGCAACGAAATCCGGCTTTCCGCACTGATGGGCGGAGATTGATGAAAAAAGTCCTGATCGCCGAATACCATCCGCTGAAAAGGATAGGATTTTGAAAAATCACTGCTCCCTGAAGTCGCTTCGGGGAAATCAATACATATCGAGAACCGGTCGTATCCCGTTGCGCTGACTTGCGAAGTGATATAATCGGTAATATCAAAATCGTAATAACGGTCATTGGGGCTTTTATCCGCCAAGTTGCCGTTCATCGCGGTGGAAGAGCCGGTACTGCTTAAAACCGAACCTCTCAGATTGTTGGTTGAATTGTGTTGATATAAATTCAGTGAGGGTGGAAGCGGAACCATATCATAAGTGTGAACAACAGGGCGTACAATCAGTTTTGCATTTTCAATGACCACTATTTCGCCCAAAGCAGGAAGGCGCTCAATGCCGGGGAAATCA
>JAISKR010000058.1 GCA_031260845.1 Bacteroidales bacterium | reverse complement strand
TGTCAATCTTCCCGACGTGAAACGCAACAGTATGTATGCCGACCGCCGCATCAACCACGTTTGTACGGCAGGAAAGACGGCGTACCTCTCGTGTCCGTTTGGCGTCGTGGCAGTGGATTTGCAGTCGCGACGGATTGCCGACACCTACATTATCGGCGACGGCGGCGCTACGGTGGCGGTCAACGCGGTGGCAATATCGGGCGAGGTGATATATGCCGCTACTGCCAACGGCGTAAAAAAAGCGGATAAAAACAGCAATAGATTGACCGATTTTTCGCTTTGGGAAAGGATAAAAAGCGGACAGGGTTTCAAGCACCTTGCAGCATCAAGTAACATATTGTATGCCTGCGATATGGATAATCAAATATCCAAATACGAAGGCAGGGTATTTACAAACATTTCGCTTCCATTCGCCGCATCCGTCAACAGACTGAAATTTTGCGACGGAGTGTTGTTATTGGCAACAGACCAAGCGTTACTAACTTACAGCCCACTGACGAACACTTTTGAATACACCATTACTACGCTGAATAACAGAACGATAAACGCGCATGACGCATGGCGGACAGACGGCGTTTACTGGATTGCCGACTACCGACAGGGATTGTGCCGTTGGGCGTCTGCGAATGATATTTCTTTTTATGTTTTGAACGGACCGTCATCCAATTATGCAAACGCCTTTCGTTACAAGGCAGACAAACTGTTAGCCGTGTCGGGCGGCAGAAGTGACGCCGGCAATCCCTTGCATCGTCAGGGTGAACTGCACGTTTTTGCGGCAAATCAATGGAACAGCATTGCGCCCGACGGTTTATACGACTTCACCGATGCGGATATGGCTGCGGATAAGCCTGAAACATACTATGTTGCGTCGTGGGGTGGGGGAGTGTACGTCTTTCAAAACGGCGCTCTTGCGGAACATTACAACGCTCAAAACAGTTCCCTAATCGCCGGCAGTGACGGCGTTTTGTGCGGCGGTTTGCTCATGGACGCCGACAATAAACTGTGGGTGAGCAACGGCAGACAGGCGGTATGGCAGGCAGGCGGGCAGTGGAACATATCCGCATGGAATGCAGGCGCTGTTATGGGGCGTTTCGTGGAAGATGAAAACCGTCAAATATGGACTACGCGGCTTAACAACGGCTTGTGGGTGTTCGACAAGGCTTCCGCTGAGGCGGGACAGACTGACAAGGCTCTCGGTTTCACGCCCTACAACTATACCGGCAGCGTTCCGGCTTACAACACGCACCAAATCGCCTGTACGCCCGATGGCGTCGTTTGGGTAGCCACCCATCTCGGACCGGTTTACTACAACAATGCCGCTCGCGTTATGGAAGGCAATCCTGTCGGATTTCATCCCAACCGTGCCGGAAGCGACGAGCCGAGCCTCATGTATGCCTTGCTGGGTTCGGAAAACACGCTGTCGGTAGCCGTTGACGGCGCTTACCGCAAATGGTTTGGCACCGAACACGGCGGCGTTTTCCTCATTGACGAGGACAACACAGGCGAAGTGCGGCATTTCACCGCCGCCAACAGCCCGCTTTTTTCCGACCGGATACACGACATTGCCATCAACGACCGCACAGGCGAGGTTTTCTTCGCCACCGACTACGGCATACAGTCATATCGCAGCGATGCAGTGTCCAGCGGCGACGATTTCGGCAAGGTGTATGTGTTTCCCAACCCTGTGCGCCCCGATTACCAAGGCGAAATTACCATTACAGGTTTGATTAAAGACGCAGACGTGAAAATCACTGACGTTGCGGGCAATCTCGTTCATCACACCCGCACCCTTGGCGGACAGGCGGTGTGGAACGGCTGCAATAGCAAGGGTAGAAGAGTGGCTACCGGGGTGTATCTGGTCTTCTGCACCAACGACGACGGGTCTAAAACTCATGTTACTAAGTTATTGTTTATCAGATAAAACAATGTCACTATCCATCAAAAATTTGAGTGTAGGTTATCGGCAGCAGGCTCTTTTGTCCGGTATTCGTCTGGCGGCTGCCGAGGGTGAGTTAGTGGCGTTGATTGGGCGCAACGGCACGGGCAAAAGCACCCTGATGCGTACCCTTGCGCGTTTGCAGCCGCGTATTGCCGGCGAAGTGCTGCTTTCGGGCAAACCAACGCAGGATTTTTCTAAAACCGAATGGGCGGAACAGTTGAGCATCGTGTCCACCGACGCTGTGGGCGTATCGCATCTCACAGTGCGACAGTTAGTTGCCTTTGGGCGATTCCCTTACACCAACTGGCTCGGCAAACTGACGGCGCAGGATTTGTCAAAAGTCGATGAAGCCATGCAATTGGTGGGCATTGCTCATCTGGCGCACAAAAACCTGCACGAAACCAGCGACGGCGAACGGCAACGCGCCATGATAGCCCGCACTCTGGCGCAGGACACCGGTATCATCCTGTTAGACGAGCCGACGGCGTTCCTCGATATGCCCAACAAGTACGAATTGGTGTGGCTTTTGCACCGCCTGACGCGCGAAAAACGGAAAACCATCATCTTTTCCACCCACGACCTGAACATTGCCATGCAGGGCGCCGACAAACTATGGCTGATTGCCGACAACCGCATCTGCGAAGGCGCGCCGGAAGATTTGGCGCTCAACGGACAGTTCAACGGCATCTTTGAAGGCAGCAACCTCAACTTTAACGATACCAACGGCGAATTTCTCATCCGCCACCGTCAAACCACCCCCATATTCCTTGCAGGAAAAGGAAAATCCGCCTTCTGGACACAGAAAGCGCTGGAACGCAACGGCTATTGGGTGAAACCAAGCGATTCCCCGCAAAATGAGCCCTTATCCGTTGTCGTGTCATCCGACGGACTCACCATTCGCTGGACATTGACAAAAAACGGACAGACAACGAGTTTTGATTCCATTCTGAAAATGATGGAAAAAATGCGAGAGGGGTTGTTTTGAACAAGGTATGCAAGATGATTGCATACCTAAAACCGGATATTTAGCGCCATTGGGGCAGGTATGCAAGATTATTGCAGATGTTTACAATACGTGAATATCCCTGAAATTACAAATTTCACTTTATTCCGATCGGAATTACAAATTCCGCTCAACCGCCGAACATTCCGTCGAACGAAGGAATATCCTGCGCAGCGGCTGTGACTATAAAAATTGCTGAAAAAATAATTATTATATACTTCATATTGTGGGGTTTATGTTTTCACTATATAAAAATTCATACGGTATTTCATATTTTTCCAATGGCTTTATCGGCAACAATTCCTTTGGAATAAGAGGACTATTCACTTCCACTTCAATCCCTTTGCGCCAAGCCAATTTTGCGTAGCCCAATGCAGGTAAGGAAATATATTGACTTAAAATAGGATTGTCATTCCTTTTTTTATGAAATTGAGGACTTGTCATCTTTTTTAATATTTCTTCCATTCTTGCTTTATCATTAGCATACAATGCTTTGTAAAACTCATAATCATCCCTTAATCCTTCTTCTTTTTTTGATAAATTT
>JAISKR010000319.1 GCA_031260845.1 Bacteroidales bacterium | reverse complement strand
AAAAACAACGCTCGGTGACGTTGAAAAAAACGGTATATAAAAATAGTGAACTTTGTCACAACTCAATTAGATTTGGTTCTTAAAATAAAGCGCAAAAGTAATAAAAAATATAAAATCGGCGCACACAATGATATTTTTTTAAGCGATATGGGGCGGGTTGATAGCGATGATTGACTCACACATTTGCATTTCACAAAAATATCCTTTACCTTTGTCGCTCAAAATGATTGGGTGTGAAAGGCAAATTTTCTTCCATAGCGGTATTTATTTTGGTCATTCTCTATGCAGCATATTTCATAGGGAGTACTGCTTTTGTCCATACACACTATTTCCCTACCTATTCGATAACCCATTCGCATCCGTTCCGAACAGCGCCGGGTAAATTGCCTGCGCACACGCACAGTCAAACTGCTTTTGATACGATTGCGCAACTCAACCAAATCTTTACGGAGGCTGCATCATCCTTTATCATGGAGATTCTGCTCGTACTGTTGGTCGTCTTTTTCCGGCAATACCTTACGGAAACGTTTATCCGTTCGGTACGCTTTTGCCATCTGCGTGCGCCCCCTGTGTTTTAATGCCCAAGGTATGCAAGATTGTTGCATACCTCTCATTGAAAAATAATTTTACATTAAAACACATTCATCATGAAAATCATCTATTTGTTGCTTCCGGTTGTGCTGTTGTGCGCCTGTGGACAGCGACCACAAGGAAACAGCACAACAACCGCCATCGCCGTAACGGGCGATACCATAAGTATCGGACAGGATGCGCCCATTCTGTCGAAATTAAAAATTGCCGAAGTGGTAAAAAGTCCGTATTTTGTGACTTTCAGCACTTCGGGCGTTGTAAAAGCCATTCCTGCCAATTATGCAGAGGTAGCGTCCCCGTTTGCAGGGCGGGTTGTGCAGTCTTTTGTCAAGTTAGGACAAAAGGTATCGCAGGGAAGCCCTGTGTTTGCGATAAGTTCGCCGGATTATTTGGACGCCGGCAAAAATTATTATCAGGCAAAACAGGAAATGGAACTTGCGTTGAAAAATCTCGACCGCGAAAAAGATTTGCACAGCAATAAAGTCGGTGTGCTGAAAGAGTTGGAAGAAGCCGAAGTCACTTACGAACTGCGAAAAAAGGAATTTGAAAATGCAGAAGCCGTTTTGAGCATTTTTCGTGCGAACACCGACGAACAGTCATTAGGACAGCCGCTTATAGTTAGTTCGCCAATAAGTGGCGAAGTGATTACAGACAAGATTGTCATCGGGCAATACCTGAAAGAAGACGCCGAGCCGGTGGCTGTCGTTGCCAATCTGAATCAGGTGTGGGTGTCGGCGCACGTGCGGGAAAAAGACCTGAGCCTGCTCAATTCGCTTGAAGCGGTGGAAGTGCGGCTGAACGCCATGCCTGAAAAGGCGATTACCGGTAAGGTTGTCTATATCAGCGGAATGTTGAATGAGGAAACGCGCTCGGTGGAAGTCATCATCCTGTGCGACAATGCCGAACGACTGATGAAACCGGGTTTGTATGCCGGCGTTCGCCTTAGCGACCGCGAAACAGACCTTATCCGCATCCCCGCGGAGGCGATTTTGCAGGGGGAAGATGTTAGTTACGTCTTGGTTCCCTTGAATAACAACCGTTTCGTGAAGCGGAAAATCACTGTCGGCAGTACCGAAGACGGAAAAACCATCGTGACGGAAGGTCTTCGGCAGGGCGAACAGATTGTGGTTGCCGGCGCATTTTATTTACTTGATGCACGTTAAGCCATGTTACAGAAAATCATTCATATAGCGCTGTATCGGCGCGGGCTTATGCTCGTTTTATTCGTGTTGCTGGCTGCGCTTGGCTATTATTCGTGGTCACAATTGGCGATTGACGCCTATCCCGACATTGCAGACACGACGGTGCAGATAGTGACGCAAGTACCCGGTTTAGCCGCAGAAGAGATTGAACAGCAAATTACCATCCCTGTGGAAAGGGCGATGAACGGCTTGCCCGGCATGACCGTCATGCGCAGCAAGAACACTTTCGGGCTTTCCACCGTCATTCTTGTGTTTGATGACGGCGTGGACGATTATTGGGCGCGTCAGCGCGTGCAGGAACGTTTGGTTGACGTGGAACTGCCCTACAATGCCGTTCCCGGACTGAATCCGCTCACTTCGCCCACCGGCGAGGTGTTCCGCTACGTCATTCTGAGCGACCGCCTGAATCTCAGGGAAATGACCGACCTTCACAAATGGGTAATCATTCCGCGCATCAAGCAGGTGGTCGGTGTGGCAGACGTGAGCAACTACGGCGGCGTCACCACGCAGTATCAGATTGAGGTGGACCCCCGCAAAATGGAACAATATGACATTACCCTCGACGACATTACCGAAAAGGTTGAAAAAAACAATATCAATGCCGGTGGAAGCACCATCAGTCGCGGCGATTTGAGTTATGTGGTGCGTGGAATAGGCTTGATACACAACTTAGACGATTTGGGACGCATCGTGTTGAAGACTGTGAACGGCGTTCCCGTTTACATGAACGACATAGGCACGCTGAAATACGGAAATCTCGAACGCAAAGGCGTATTGGGCTTTAAGGATGAGGTTTGCGATTTCTCAGACGGCGTGGAAGGCATCGTGCAACTACTGCGCGGCGAAAACCCCTCGCAGGTGTTGCAAGAGGTGCATAAGGCGGTGAACGAACTGAACAACGGGATTTTACCCGAAGGAACGCAGATTCATCCGTTCATGGACAGAACACGATTGGTCAACATGACGCTGGAAACCGTTTCGCATACCTTGCTCGAAGGCATGATTTTAGTGATTTTGGTGTTGATACTCTTTCTCGGCAACTGGCGTGGCGCTTTGGTGGTGGCTATCACCATACCTTGCTCGCTGCTCATCGCATTCGCGCTGATGCACTTCACCAATATCCCTGCCAACCTGCTTTCGCTGGGTGCAATAGATTTCGGTATCTTGGTGGACGGCGCTATCGTGATGATGGAAACGATTTTGAAGCGCCGAGAGCGGCATCCGGATGAAATTCTCACGGAAGATTCTATCATACAACGGACTACGGAAGTCGCCCGTCCCATTTTCTTCTCTACGCTGATAATTATCACGGCGTATCTGCCATTGTTCGCCTTTGAGCACATTGAGCGCAAACTGTTCACGCCGATGGCTTACACTGTGGGCTATGCGCTGCTGGGCGCCTTGTTCGTCGCCCTTCTGCTGATACCCGGACAGTCATTTTTTGCTTACAGAAAACCGCGCAAAATTTACCGCAATCGTTGGTTGGAACGCTTGACGGACATATATAATCGCCAAACGGTGTATCTTTTGGGCAAACCGAAACTCGTTATTAGCTCTCTTGCAGTGATATTAGTCGCTGCCGGCGCATTGAGTTTCACCGTTGGGAAAGATTTTCTGCCGCCCTTGGATGAGGGTGCGATATGGATTCAGGTACAATTGCCTGCCGGACTGTCCATTGAGCGGTCGAAAGAGATGAGTGACGAACTGCGGGCGGCATTGGGGGATTACGACGAGGTGTCTTACGTGATGACACAGGTGGGACGCGATGACGAGGGCGCGGAAGCCTTTTCACTGTCGCATATCGAATGTGGCGTTGGCTTGAAACCCTACAATATGTGGAAACGCGGAAAAACCAAAGCCGACCTGATTGAGGAAATGGACAACAAATTGTCCACCATGCCCGGTTTCTCGGTCGGTTTCTCGCAACCCATCATCGACATGGTGATGGACCAGATTGCCGGTGCGCACAGTGACTTGGCGCTGAAAGTTTACGGCGAGAACATTGCCGAAACGCGCCGCATTGCCGATAGTATTGTCAATGTATTGAGCGCAATATCCGGCGCCGAAGACGTGGCTATCGAGCAAGAGCCGCCATTGCCGCAGTTGCAGATTGTCGCCGACCGCGAACGAATTGCACAGTACGGTCTTAACGTATCCGACGTGACGGACATGATAGAACTGGCTATCGGCGGGGCTTCCATCTCGCAAATCTATATCGGCAGCAAGAGTTACGACGTGATATGCCGTTTCGGCGACGCCATGCGCAATTCGCCCGAAAGCATCGGGAATCTGCTGCTGACGTCGGCTACCGGCGCCAAGATACCGCTGTCGCAGGTGACGGACATTCACATGACCACCGGCGCAAGCATCATCACCCACGAGATGAACAAACGCCATCTGACCATACGCATCAATCTGCGCGGCGTTGACCTCACCGGATTCCTGAATCAAGCCAACCCCGCCATCGGCAAACTCAAAATCAACCACGACGAGTTGAGCCTGATGTGGGCGGGACAGTTTGAAAACCAAAACCGCGCCTACAAGCGGTTAGGCGCTATCGTGCCTATGGCGCTGGGGCTGATGCTCTTGCTGCTGTTTGGCGCACTCGGCAAGTTCCGGCAGGCAGCCCTGATGATGTGCGTTGTGCCCTTAGCCGTCTTTGGCGGTATGTTGGCGCTCAACCTGCGCGGCATGACGCTCAACGTATCGTCGGCAGTAGGTTTCATCGCCCTGATAGGCGTGGCAATTCAAAACGGCGTCATCATGTTGTCGCATATCAACAACCTGCACAAAAACAAAGGATCTACCGTAAAAGAGGCGGTCACAGACGGCACACGCCACCGCTTTCGCCCTGTCCTGATGACCGCCACCGTTGCCGTGCTCGGTTTGTTGCCCGCATCCGTCAGCACAGGCATCGGCTCAGACGTGCAACGCCCGCTGGCAACGGTTATCGTCTATGGTTTGCTGTTTGCCACCGTCATTACGCTGTATATCCTGCCTTCGCTGTATTATATGATGGAAAAAAGGTACGAAAAAGAAGAATCATCACATTAAATCCAAAAATCATGCATCAAAAAAATATCATGTCGAAATACAAGATGTTCATGCTTTTCCTGTGCATTGCAGTTCCGGCTATGTCGCAGCAAATAATACCCTTACCATATCATATTTATATGGAAAAGGTAACAGCGGGGAATCTGGAATATGCCGCCGAACGCCTGAATGTGAACGTGTCGGAAGCCGAGATAGTTGCCGCAAAGATTTTTAACGACCCGAATCTTGCGGTGGCGTATTACAACAACGAAAATTCGTCGTTGCAGATGGGCGAGGGATTCGAGTTTGAACTGAGCAAAACCTTTACTTTCGGAAAAAGGAGCGCAGGCATCCGACTGGCGCAGGGCGAAAAGGATCTTGCGGAAGCGCTGTTGGCGGACTATTTGCGTAATCTGCGTGCCGAAGCCACCATCGCCTACCTCGAAGCCTTGAAACAGCAGGAATTATACCGCGTGAAACAGGATTCATACACTAATGTCCGCCGTTTGGCGACAAGCGACAGCATCCGTTTGGCGTTGGGTAAAATCATGGAAATAGATGCCACGCAAAGCCGTTTGGAAGCGGGTATTCT
>JAISKR010000307.1 GCA_031260845.1 Bacteroidales bacterium | reverse complement strand
TCCATCGCCTGAATCGCCTGCAAATTTAATGACAACGTCGTCTAAATTTATCATGTCTTTGTTCATTAATCACTCAGTTTTAATTAGGACAAAAATACACATTTTTCAGCAATTTTTATTAAAAATTAAAAATTAAGAACTTTCTCACGGTTTCCGTAATTAAATTGGCGCAAGCGGATCATTCTTAATTTTTAACGAAATTTGGAAATTTTGACCTTCATAACGGATTAACACAGATGATAAAAAAATAGAGGCTTAAACTTTTATTTTTTCAGTTTTCATCTCAATTTTACAAAAATATGCAAGTATTTTACATATTATTGTAAAATAATTACTATAAAATTGCAATAAATGATAACAATTTTGTATTTTTGCAGAAAATTTAATTAAAGTTATAATATCAAAAAAGAAGTATTTTTGCAAAACAAAAAAGTCATTAAATAATAAATAACAGTATCATGTCAAATTTAAGATTCAAAGCCGTAGCAACGGCGTCAGCGAGGAAAGCCGTTGAAGTACCGGCGCCGAGCGCCAAAGTGTCCGACTTTTTCGGTTCAAAAGTGTTCAATCGCACTCAGATGCGCAAATACCTGTCAAAGGAAACCTTCAAGTTAGTGCTCGACGCTATCGACAAGGGCGTTCCGCTTGACAGGGATATAGCCAACCACGTTGCCGCCGGTATGCGTATGTGGGCTATGGAACTGGGCGCCACCCACTACACCCACTGGTTTCAGCCTCTGACCGAAGGCACAGCCGAAAAACACGACACCTTTGCCGACCTTGACGGAACAGGCGGTGTGATTGAGGAATTTACAGGTAAACTGCTGGCTCAGCAGGAACCCGATGCTTCGAGTTTCCCGAGCGGCGGCATCCGTAATACCTTTGAAGCACGCGGATATACCGCATGGGACCCGTCGTCACCCGCGTTCATCGTTGACGACACACTTTGCATCCCTACCATCTTCATATCCTACACCGGCGAAGCGCTCGACAACAAATTGCCCCTGCTGAAAGCCATTCAGGCTGCGGACAAGGCTGCCACCGCCGTCTGCAAATATTTCAACCGCGACGTCAAAAAAGTACATTCATACCTTGGCTGGGAACAGGAATATTTCTTAGTGGACGAGGCGCTGTATGCCGCCCGCCCCGACTTGGTGCTCACCGAGCGCACACTGATGGGACACGAAAGTTCCAAAAATCAGCAATTGGACGACCAGTATTTCGGCTCTATCCCTTCGAGGGTGTCGGCTTATATGCGCGACCTCGAATTTGAATGTTTCAAATTGGGCATTCCGGTAAAGACGCGCCACAACGAGGTTGCACCCAACCAGTTTGAGGTGGCGCCTATCTTTGAGCCTGCCAATCTCGCGGTTGACCACAATCTGCTGCTCATGTCCACCATGAAACGTGTGGCTGAACGTCACTTTTTCAGAGTGCTGCTGCACGAAAAGCCTTTCAAGGGCATCAACGGTTCGGGTAAGCACAACAACTGGTCGCTCGGCACCGACACCGGCGTCAACCTGCTGGGTCCGGGCAAAAACGCCGCCGAAAACCTGCAATTCATCACCTTCATGGTGAATGTGATTGTGGCTGTGTATAAAAACAACGCCCTGCTGAAAGCCAGCATTGCATCGGCGGATAACGCCCACCGGCTCGGCGCCAACGAAGCGCCACCGGCTATCATATCCATCTTCCTTGGGACTACCATTTCCAAAGTGCTCGACGACATTGAGAAAAGCGACGCTTCATCGCCCATCAAGGTGGTAGAGAAGACGGGTACGCGCCTTTCACTGTCGCACATACCCGAAATCCTTGTGGACAACACCGACCGCAACCGCACCTCGCCGTTTGCCTTTACCGGCAACCGTTTCGAGTTCCGCGCCGGAGGTTCGTCAGCTAACTGCGCATCGGCAATGACCGCACTCAACACAGCCGTTGCCTTCCAATTGGTTCAGTTCAAAAAAGACGTGGACGCCCTGATTGCCAAAGGCGACAAGAAGGAAGACGCTATCTTCACCGTCCTTCGCAAATTAATCAAGGAATCGAAAGCCATTCGCTTTGACGGCAACGGTTACAGCGATGAGTGGAAAGCCGAAGCCAAGAAACGTAAACTCGACTGCGAAACCTGTCCGCCGCTGATTTTCGACTCATATCTGACTAAACAGTCCATCAAACTCTTTGTGGACACCGACGTGCTTACGGAAAAGGAACTTCACGCCCGCAACGAGGTGAAATGGGAAATCTATACCAAGAAAATTCAGATAGAAGCCCGCGTTCTGGGTGATTTGGCTCTGAACCATATCATTCCTGTCGCTACGCAATATCAGGGCGTTTTGTTGGATAACGTTTTCAAAATCAAGAGCGTGTTCGATGCAGCCAAGTCAAAAACGCTTGCATCGCAAGACCTTGCCTTGATTGAAGAGATTTCGGAACGTGTGAATATCATCAAATCCATGGTGGACAAGATGGTGGAAGCCCGCAAGGTAGCCAACAAAATCGAAGGCGAACGCGAAAAGGCGCTTGCCTACGCTACCAAGATTTTCCCGTTCTTTGACGAAATCCGTTACCACATTGACAAATTAGAGTTGATTGTTGACAATGAAATGTGGACATTGCCCAAATACCGCGAATTGTTGTTTATTCGGTAAAAAGGCAAAATTTTGAAGCAAGTCCCGACAGAAATGTAAGGTATTTCTGTCGGGATTTTTATAAATATCGGAAATTTGTTACTTTTGCCTTTCTTTTTGAGGTAAAATAGACTTAAAATACATAAAATATGTGTGGATTTGTTGGCGTTTTTGAAGTAACGCAAAACATATTGGAAATGCGCAAACAGGCGCTGAAAATGGCGAAAAAAATCCGTCACCGCGGTCCGGACTGGTCGGGCGTTTATTGCGAAGGCACTACCATCATGGCTCACGAGCGTTTGTCCATCGTGGACATTGCATCGGGCGGTCAGCCGCAGTACAGCAAGGACAGAAATCTCATTCTGGCGGTCAATGGCGAGATATACAACCATCAGACAATCAGGCAACGGCACAAAAACAGTTACAAATTTCAATCCCAATCCGATTGCGAGGTCATCCTGTCGCTGTACAACGAAAAAGGCGCCGATATTTTTGAAGACCTGAGCGGAATATACGCATTTGCTCTGTACGACAAGACCAACGACGCCTATCTCATCGGTCGCGACCCTATCGGCATCATCCCCCTGTACTATGGATACGACGACCACGGACAGTTTTACGTAGCCAGCGAACTCAAAGCGCTGGAAGGCTATTGCTCGGACATTCGCGAGTTTCCCGCAGGACACTATCTGTACAGCAAGGAAGGGCGCGAACCCAAACGCTGGTACAAGCGCGACTGGATGGAATACGGCAACGTGAAGAACAACCTCAGCGATATTGACGTGCTGCGCGACGGTCTGGAAGCCGCCGTACACCGGCAGTTAATGTCCGACGTGCCTTACGGGGTGCTGCTTTCGGGCGGACTTGACTCATCCGTCATCTCAGCCATCGCCAAACGCTATTCCAAGAAGCGCATCGAAGACGGCACTGACGCATGGTGGCCCCAACTTCACTCGTTCGCAGTGGGCTTGAAAGGCTCACCCGACCTGATTTCAGCCCGCGAAGTAGCCAACCATATCGGAACGGTGCACCACGAGATACATTTCACCATCGAGGAAGGCTTGGACGCCATCAGCGACGTGATTTACCACATAGAAACCTACGACGTCACCACGGTGAGGGCTTCTACGCCCATGTACCTGCTGGCACGCTTCATCAAATCAATGGGTGTGAAGATGGTGCTTTCCGGCGAAGGCGCCGACGAACTGTTCGGCGGCTACCTGTACTTTCACAAAGCGCCCAACGCACAGGCTTTTCACGAGGAAACCGTGCGCAAATTGGATAAACTGCACCTCTACGACTGCCTTCGCGCCAACAAATCGCTGGCTGCATGGGGCGTTGAAGGGCGTGTGCCTTTCCTCGACTTTGAATTTATCGACATTGCCATGCGACTGAACCCGCAGGACAAGATGAGCGGCAAGGGCAAAATTGAAAAACACATACTGCGCAAGGCTTTTGAAGAATACCTGCCCGAAAAAATCGTGTGGCGGCAAAAGGAACAGTTCTCGGACGGCGTGGGCTACAATTGGATTGACACGCTGAAAGCCACCGCCGAACAAAAGGTATCTGACCACCAAATGGCGCGTGTGGCAGAGCGTTTCCCCATCAACCCGCCCATGTCGAAAGAGGAATACTGGTATCGCAGCATTTTTGAGGAACATTTCCCCTCGGCGTCGGCAGCACACACCGTGCCATCCGTGCCGTCCATAGCGTGCAGCACAGCCGTAGCGCTCGAATGGGACGAATCGTTCAAAAACAACGCCGACCCATCGGGACGCTCTGTGAAATCAGTACACTCGCAGGCGAATTGAGATACAATTGTTACAGGTTGTTATACATTGTTACAGATGGTGATAAGTTGAGACAAATTTTTTAAATAAACTTTTGAATTATGTAACAATATTGTTACCTTTGCAAAGTCAAATAATACCAAAATGAAGACGTCAGAATTACGGCGATTGTTGGCAAAGAACGGATGGACGGTTATCCGCAATGGTGCAAGACATGATTTGTTTGGACATACCGACCATCCCGAAATACAAATACCTGTTGGCAGGCATGGTGCACAAGAAATACCCACCGGAACAGCCAACAAAATATTGAAAGATGCAGGAATAAAATAATATCTTTATGAAAACAAAAATTGAAGCAGTGATAGAAAGAGCCTCAGATGGAGGTTATGGGATTTATCTTCCGGCTATCGTGGGAGTGACGGCAACAGGCAGCACCGAGAGCGAAGCAAAAGACAATTTGCTGGACGCTATTAAAGAGGTAGCAGACTACCGCAAAGAAATGAATTTGCCGGACGACCTCAATGGCGGCGAGGTGTCCATTGAGTACAAATACGATTTGACGGGCTTTTTCAAAGCCTACGATGTATTCGATGTGTCATCGTTGGCGCACAGGATAGGAATCAACTCATCGCTCATGCGGAGGTACAAGACCGGACGGGCGTACATTTCCCAAACACAAAAGAACCGTATCGAAAACGGCATTCATGATGTGGCGCGGCAACTTTTGACAGTAAAGTTTTGATGAAAAATAAAAAGCCTTCCAATAGATTGAAAGGCTCGTGAATAGTGGAGATAAGGGGAATCGAACCCCTGACCTTTTGACTGCCAGTCAAACGCTCTAGCCAACTGAGCTATACCCCCATTTGCGGCTGCAAAAGTAAGCATTTTATTTCTTTTGCCAAATATTCTATGAATATTTCTTCATCCAAATTATACCATTTACAATATCTATATAGCCTGATAAAATAGGTTTAAAGCATTGATTTAGAGTATATTAAAAAATAGTAATTACGGAAACCGTGAGAAAGTTCGTAATTTTTAATTCGTAATGACTTTGTTGCAACGGTAGTTCATCCGTTATTTATCTATTCGACCGATGCGTTAAAAAATCAACTTATTTTGTAGGCATCGGGCATACCTATCCCAAGGAATTTATTT
>JAISKR010000129.1 GCA_031260845.1 Bacteroidales bacterium | reverse complement strand
TGTAGCCATCGCGAATGGCGCCAATGGATTTTCCAAAAACCGGAAATGGAATACCGAATATACAGTTTCGTTACAATACGAGATTCCGGGTGTCAAGGGATTGAGCGTTAAAGCATTGTACAACAAATATGTGAGGCAGGATTATGGCAAGCAATACCGTCAGCCTTATGATGTCTATCAGTTAAGAAAAGAGGGTGTAAATCAGCATATTGTTACCCGCGAAATACAGTCTTTCATCACCAAAAACGGACCGCCTTCACTGTCTGAAAGCCACAGCACTGCCGACTATTATCAATTGAATGGATTTATTAACTATAACAATACATTTGGCAAACACGAAGTGGGCGCAATGCTGGGTTTTGAACAGGCCGAAAGCGCTGGTGAAGGATTTGGCGCCAGCAAGAGCAATTACGACCTGAATAATCTTCCCTATTTTAACTTTGGCCCTACCGACAAGCAATATTACAACGTGACCGGTGAAGGCTGGGAAGATGCCCGTTTGTCCTATATCGGTCGTTTCAATTATGGTTTTGACAGTCGCTACCTGTTGGAATTTTCTTTCCGTCGCGATGCTTCGGTAAAATTCGATGCCAGCCACCGCTGGGGCTTCTTCCCTTCCGGCTCTGCGGCATGGCGCGTCTCGGAAGAATCGTTCTTCAAAGAAAATGTTTCCGCCATCAACAACCTGAAATTGAGAGGGTCGGTGGGATTAACGGGTAACGATGCCGTCGGTTCATGGCAGTATATGGATTTGGTCAACGTGCCTGCCACCGGCGCATACTTCGGCGGTACGGCCCGTTCTTACGGCGCCGCCCTCGGTGCAATAGCCAATCCGTATATTACCTGGGAGAAATCATTGAACTACAACGGCGGTTTGGATGCAGGTATCTTGAATAATATGTTTACGGTCGGCTTTGATTATTTCTTCCGCCATACCTACGACATTCTGGGACCGCAAACCAACGAGATTCCGGATACCTTCGGCGCCAAGTTGGCAGACTCCAACTATGGTATTGTTGATTCTTGGGGTTATGAACTTGAATTGGGCTTCAACAAGCAACTTACCAAAGACATCGCTCTCTGGGCGAAGGGAAACTTTGGTTTTGCCGACAATAAAATCGTTGAATGGGCAGAAACCGGCGTACCGGCGCATTTGTCTAAAATAGGGAAAAACTGGGACCGCAGGGCTGGTTATATCGCCAATGAGTTTGTAAAGAAAGCAACCAACAATGGCGACGGCACCTACACCATCAACGATAAATATACGACAAATCAAGGATATTATGAAAAGGCAGGAGCCGCCCTCGATGCAATTTTCTTGCGTCCGGGTAATCTGTTTTATACAGACCTCGGCAGTCCGGCAGGTGAAGATGCCAATGGCAACAAGATTTATTCCACTACGCCCGACGGCAGAATTACCAACGATGATGCGGACAAAACATGGATAATTGAACATTACAACCCGCCGTATAACTTCGGTTTGTTGCTGGGTGGCTCGTGGAAAGGTTTGTCGCTGGAAGTGTTCTTTCAGGGGCTGGCAGGTCATCAAGCGGTTATTAGCAGTTCCATTGCTGCCGACTACGGGTGGTCAGGGGCAACTTGGGCATATTGGAGTGAAGAACATTTTTCGATGGAAAGCAATCCAAACGGAAAAATGCCTTCGCCTACCAATATGGCAGGCTTGAACATGGTCGGCGACGAGATAAACACTTCCACCGAAAATAATTCGTTCTGGGTAAGAGACGCTTCGTTTGTCCGTCTGAAAAACGTTACGCTTTCTTATGACATCAATAAAAAATTGTTGTCGAAAGCGGGTATTTCGCTGGCAAAGGTGTATGTTACGGGAAACAACCTGGCATTGCTCTATAATCCGCTGAAATATTATGACCCGGAGTTGGCCGGCTCGTACAACAACCCCGACCCCACCGCGGCAACGCCGGGTACCGGTATGGATTCCTATCCGCTGATGCGAACCTTCACGGTAGGGTTAAATTTTAGTTTTTAAATTAAAAATGATAAATAATATGAAAAATATAAAGTTTTTAAGTCTGATTTTCATTCTCGCGTTTGCAACGGTAAGTTGTGAAGATGTGATGAACAAGAAAAATCTTGGCAGTTTAGCAGCAGACGACATGTGGGGTGACCCCGCATTGGTAAGGGGACTGTTGAGCAGTGTGATGAATAACAATATCCCTGTCAAAGAGAACAGTAATTTTTACACATTGACTGACGAAGGGTATAGCGATTATACTTTGAGCATACCCTACAACAATGTCGCCATCAGTATTTACGCCGATAACGCCGGCTCCGCAACAATTGACCGCTGGCATTATTCGGGCATCCGCACTATCAACATATTTTTGGAAAATGTGGATAAATGCACAAACATACCTGTATCCGAACGAAACGATTACAAAGCCCAGATGTTGGTGCTGCGTGCATGGCGGTATTTCGACATGGTGCGTATGTATGGCGGAGTGCCTCTTGTTTTACACGGACAAACCTTGGAGGAAGACCTCTATGTTACCCGTGCGAAGACATCGGAATGTATCAAGCAAATAGTCAAAGACTTGGATGATGCTATTGCGTTTGGCGACGAGTTTCCGATAAAAAGGGACGAGGCAAATGCCGGACGCATTTCCAGAGCGGTAGCGTTGGCGTTGAAAGGACGCATACTGCTGTACTATGCATGTCCGCAGTTTACGCACGAAACCCCTACCGGCGCCAAACCGGAAGCCACCCGCTGGCAGGAAGCCTACAACGCCAATCAAACGGCTATCACGGAACTGACGGCAGCCGGTTACGGATTGTTCAGACCTGACCCTGCGAATGCTGCGGAAGCTATCAGGAATTATTACGAGATGTACGACGAAGACAACGAAGCCCCTGACAATCCTGAAATGATTTGGGTGCGCCGCTACCAATGGAATGTGACGGAAACTTCAACCGTCAGCAACAGGTCTGGAACTCCAACGATAGAATTGCTGCAAGCATTCTCCAATGCCGATGGTACGACTTACACCGGATTTACCATCCCGTCGGACGGAGCGGTGGTAACGGAACCATACTGGATCGGGCGCGAACCTCGTTTCTATGCTTTTGTGGCTTACAATGGCTGTAAATGGCCCAGATACATTACCGCTTCCGAGCTATCCGGCGATGAGGATGCAACCGGAAAAATGATACACTTTTGGACCTATCTGGGCGCTCCGGCTCCTTACCAGAATTTTAATGAAAGCGGGCATGGCGGGGCGTATCGTAAGATGCACGATGCCGAAATCAACGGCAAGGTCTCGGATGGCAATCATTCAGGCAGGGACTTGCCCATACTCCGCTATGCAGAACTGCTGCTGAACTTTGCCGAATGTGCGGCTAAAACCAATCCCGAAAACGAAGCCATTGAGGCGTTGAAAGCCATTCGCACACGTGCCGGTATTCCTGCCGGCAACAATTGCGGTCTGGGCACGCCAACCGGTGATGACTTGATCCTTGCCATCCTCAAAGAGCGGCAGATAGAATTAGCCGTCGAAGATTTCCGTCACTACGATTTGCGTCGCTGGCGGCTATATACGGACAACATCAAGGGCTATACCTTTGACGGTTTGCTGCGCCACGGTTTCCAACCCAAACCAAAAACCGGCGTGACAATCACGCATGAATTGTTAAAGAGCATGGATATAGACGCTAATCCTGCTTCCTATTTCGATGTATTTGTTAATTCGGTGCGTGTTATGGACAGGCAGGGATATTCGTTTGGCGAAAGGCAATATTTTTACCGCATTCCTTACGAACAGCATATCAAGAAAAACCCCAAATTGGAACAAACAAAACTTTGGGACAATGGAACATTCGACCCGTATGAATAAGTGTGGAATAAATAGAACAGTTAAATATCTTATAAAAAAATGGGAAAGTTAATTAATATGTGTGTGTTTTTGTGTTTATTGCTCGTTTCCTGTCAGAAAGAGGCGAAATCGACAATCAACATCGAGTCGGTAGCATCCCCTGAGGGGACGCAAGTGTTTCAACCCGATTGGGACAATATTGCGAAAAACTACCAATTCCCCGAATGGTTTTGTGATGCCAAATTCGGTATTTTTATTCATTGGGGTGTGTATGCAGTTCCGGCATTTGGCAACGAGTGGTATCCGCGCGAAATGCATTTGGAAGGCTCAAACGCATACAAACATCACATCGAAACGTATGGCGAACATACAAAGTTTGGCTACAAGGATTTTATCCCCCTGTTCAAAGCCGAAAAGTTTGATGCCGACCAGTGGGCTAAGCTGTTCAAGGCTTCCGGCGCCAAATACATCGTTCCGGTTGCTGAGCATCACGATGGTTTTGCGATGTACGACAGCGAGTTGAACGAATGGAACGCGGTCAAAATGGGTCCTGAAAAAGACATTATCGGACTACTGAAACAATCTATCGAGAAAGAAGGGCTTGTTTTCGGGCTGTCCACGCATCGCGCAGAAAACGCATGGTTCTACAATGGCGGCATGAAATTTCCTTCGGATGTGCAGGATGCCTCCATCGCGCTTTATGGCGGTCGTTTGGACTCTCACGGCAAGGAGGTGGAAGGCTTTTTTGACAACCACCACAATATAGACTACAACGAATCCATTGCTCAGGAGTGGTTGACGCGCACGTATGAGTTAATCAATAAATATGAGCCAAAACTTATCTGGTTCGATTGGACAGTCTATCATCCCGTATTGATGCCCTATTTTAACAAGTTTATGGCATATTATTACAACAATGCCTTGGATTGGGGCGAACAAGTGGTGGTCAATACCAAAAAGGGTTATCCGGCAAATGTGCAGGTATGGGATATGGAACGCGGCAAGTCGGACAAAATGTTGACATTTCCCTGGCAAACGGATACTTCCATAGGCAAGAAATCGTGGTGTTATGTTGATGGCGAAGAAAATAAAACCCCGGAACAGATTATTCACGACTTGGTAGATATCGTCAGCAAAAACGGAAACTTGCTGCTGAACATCGGACCGCGTGCAGACGGCACGATTACGGAAGAGCAGACCGCCATTCTGTTGTCAATCGGCGAGTGGCTTAAAGTGAACGGCGAAGCAATCTACGGTACCCGCTGCTGGAAGAAATTCGGCGAAGGCGCACAATCGGGCACAGCCGGCTCTTTCACCGACAACGCAGCAACCGCATACACCGCGCAGGACATCCGCTTCACCACCAAAGGCAACGATTTTTATGCCATCGTGCTAAACTGGGACGATGCAGGCGTATTGATAAAATCGTTGGACAAAAATGCCATTGCCGATGCAAAAATCCTAAGCGTGCAAATGCTC
>JAISKR010000171.1 GCA_031260845.1 Bacteroidales bacterium | reverse complement strand
AAAGTTGTAAATAACTTTTGCTCGTCGATATCTTCGGCTTCTTTGATGAGAGAATCCAGTTTATTCACATTGCTCAGGTCATCCTTTTCGAGTGTTTGCACTACAATTCTGAGATAATCCAGAGTGATCTCCCGTTTTAACCAGGACATTCCTTCCGGAAGAGAGTCCGCATTTCTAATCGAATTCCAGCAGTGATGGATAATGGAATCCCGATAGTTGACATTTCCGGTCAGGTCGTTGAGTATGGTGTAATAGTTAATCAGACTTTGCGCTTTTAGCCACCTGTAATACACAAGGTTTTGAGCGTTTGTTGAATTGGGCTGCAACAGGTCAATGTACTTTTTCAGTTTTGCGGTATCATTTATAATACTGTAATATTCTGCTATATGATTGGTCATATAAAGTATCCTTATACTTGCTCTGCCTGCATATTCCTTAGATTGCTTGAGACAGTCGATGGCTTTATTGTATTGCTCAATTACCTCAGGCGAATGTGTATCTTTCGAAAAGTTGATTTCTGTTCCCTTAATATAATGTATATTACCCAATATGTAAGGATCGGTTACATCATCCAAATATACGGTTGCAGAATCAAGATAGGCGTGCGCCTCCTTGAACCATCTCCATTCGACATACCACGCCGACAGGCTGACATAAAAGTCTGCCAGCATTTTGTTGTCTTTCTGCTGCTTGGCTTCCTCCAATAATGGGGTATAAACCCACTTAATCTGCACCTCATGATGCCAGTTGAACTGTTCGCTTTTGGTAATGCTCCTGACCATCGTTATCTTGTCGGCAAAGGGAATATCTTTGTCGGCAGCGATGCGTGCGGCGGAATCTAATGTCAGCCCGCTTTCGTTCAGAAGGATGGCGGGCAGTGCTTCGCTCTGTCCAAACGCAGAGCCGGTGGCGACGGAAAGCAGGAAAAATGTCCTGCAAAGATGGCGAAAGATATTTTTCAAGATGGTTTTCATGGCATTTAATTCAAATTTATGGCTGCAATTATAATGGTTTTTGTTGTTTTATGTTTTGAACCGTTCTCTGACTTCTTTCATTCCCTGCCTGCTGGCGAGAAGGGCGATTTCATCATTGCCGCACTGCAAAATGATAAGGTTTTCATGCGGGTCTATTTTTTTGATTGCCGGGAAGTTGACGATGTTGTAGCGGTCAATGTAAAAGAAAGAGTCGGGCAGCAGAGCGAAGATTTGGGCAAGGGTGCCACGAATATATTCGTAACGTTTTTCTTTGGTATAAACGGTCACTTCATATCTTAAATCTTTTTCCTTTGCGATGGCGATGATATCGTTTTTGCGGATGGAAATTTCGGTAGCGCCCTTTCTGAGCAGGACCATATCAGGGTGCAGAATGTCGCGCTGCCGCATATACTTTTGGAGGACTTCCATCATCCGTTCCTCGTTGATGGGTTTCAGGAGATAGGCGGATGCGCCGATTTCGAGACCTCTTTGGGCGTAGTCAAAATCGGCGTAAGCCGACACGAGTATGATATAGGGGTTTTTGCCTATTGCGTGTATGCATTCAATCATATTCAGCCCGTTCATATCCGGCATCTGAATATCGGTAAAAATCAGCGAGAAGTTCTGACTTTCTATCAACTCCAGCGCTATTGCCGGATGGTCGGCAAAGACGATGCTCGCGTTCGGCAACAAGGGTTTTACCAAATCGCCGATAAAGGCTCTCGCCTTCGGCTCATCATCCACAATCAGTATCTTTTCCATCGCAATCTGTTTTAAAGGTTCTTAACTTGTTTTCAAATCATCCTTTAAATCCGCATTTACTAATTGAACTCACGGCGTCCCTATTTGTGAAACGAATGTTCATACCGACACTGTTTATGTCATCAATTGCAAATGAAAGATTGAAACTTGAAATTTTTCTGTGGCAAATGTAATTATTTATTTTCATGTATGAAACAAAAAATGATATTTTTTTTGAAAAAAATATATGCCCGCGAGGTTGATACTGCACAAAAGATCTGACAGAGTCAATTACGAATTACGAATTAAAAATTACGGAGTTGACCTGACAGTGTCGAAGACCTGTCAGTGTCATCGGCAACGCAATGTCAATCGTAATTCGTAATTGATTTTAACTCATTTTCAAATCCGCCTTTAATACATTAATTAATAGTGTACCATTGTTCAATAACCGGTTTGTTTTTTCCTTTATATCCGTCAAATGCCTGTCCTGCGCGTCTTTTTCTATCTCTCTGGCTAATTCCTGCAAGGGTTTTGCGCCCACGTATCCGAAACCGGATATTAATTGATGGGCGATGGACGCAATAGCCGCCCAGTCCCCCGATGGCGCGAGTTGCTGAATTTTTGCCATCGCATCGGTGGCGCTGTTAATAAATGTATGGATTATTTTCCTGAAAGAATCGGAATCTCTTGCGCAGACTTCTTCAATCTGTTTCAGGTCGTATATTTTTTCATTCATATCATCGTTTTGGCGCATTACGCATCATTTTCGACATTTTTGTTTTGTCGGTCATCATTTGCATCATCTTGCGGGTTTCGTCAAATTGTTTAATGAGGCGGTTGACTTCCTGAATGTTTGTTCCGCTTCCTTTGGCGATGCGCATCCGGCGGTTGCCGTTGAGCACGGCAGGGGTAGCCCTCTCGGTGGGCGTCATGGAATGGATGATGGCTTCGATGCCTTTGAAAGCGTTGTCGTCAATGTCCAAATCGCGGATGGCTTTTCCCATGCCGGGAATCATGGACGCGAGGTCTTTCAGGTTGCCCATCTTCTTGACTTGCTGTATCTGATTAAGGAAATCGTTAAAATCAAATTTGTTTTTGGCGATTTTCTTCTGCAATCGGCGGGCTTCTTCTTCGTTGTACTGTTCCTGTGCCTTTTCCACCAGCGACACAATGTCGCCCTTGCCGAGAATACGGTCTGCCATGCGTTCGGGATGGAACACGTCCAAGGCTTCCATTTTTTCGCCCGAACTGATGAATTTGATGGGTTTATGCACCACCGACATGATGGAAATAGCGGCGCCGCCGCGGGTATCGCCGTCCAATTTGGTGAGCACCACGCCGTCGAAATCCAGGGTGTCGTTAAACTCTTTGGCGGTATTAACGGCGTCCTGTCCGGTCATGGCGTCCACCACAAACAGTATTTCTTCGGGCGTCACCGCCTTTTTGATGGCGGCAATTTCGTTCATCATTTCCCGGTCAACCGCCAAACGACCTGCGGTGTCTATGATGACCGTGTTGAAGCCGTGCAATCTGGCGTATTTAATGGCGTTTTCAGCAATCTTTACCGGATTTTTGTTTTCTTCCTCTGCATATACGGGCACGGACACTTGCTCGCCCAATATTTTCAACTGTTCGATGGCGGCAGGTCGGTAAACGTCCCCTGCGGCTAACAATACGGAACGCCCTTTTTTGGCTTTCAGGAAATTTGCCAGTTTCCCGCTGAAAGTCGTTTTACCCGACCCCTGCAAGCCTGCAACCAATATCACGGTCGGGTTGCCTTTCAGATTGACGTCCTGCGACTGTCCGCCCATGAGCAAAGCCAACTCGTCGTGCGTGATTTTGATGAGCATTTCGCCGGGTTGTATGGCGGTAAGCACGCTCATACCCAACGCCTTTTCCTTTACAGTATCTGTAAAGTCTTTGGCAATCTTGTAGTTCACGTCCGCATCCAACAAGGCTTTGCGCACTTCCTTTAAAGTTTCGGCAACATTGATTTCGGTAATCCGTCCTTGCCCTTTCAGCGTTTTAAACGCCCTTTCTAACTTATCCGATAAATTCTCAAACATAATTGATACGATATTTTTCCGTAAAAAGCGTACAAAAGTAATAAAAAATTATTATTGAAAAAAATGGGTATTGCTCATTAAATATCAAAAGAGCAAAACCGTTTATGCGTCCTCGGATAATAATGTTGCTTGGAATTAGCAGGTAAACACTTCATCCACCGGCACATCGTGCGGCTCAGCGGGGATGCGGTCTAAAAGTTGGAAATCGAAACACACACCT
>JAISKR010000115.1 GCA_031260845.1 Bacteroidales bacterium | reverse complement strand
TTGAAAATGGCGCGAATGTTGGCTAATGTGCGCTGGGTGTTGTCGGTCAGACATTCGATGAAAACCGCAATCCCGTTGGATGCGTATCCCTCGTAGGTAACCTCCGACAATGCCTCAGTATCTTTGGCTTTGGTCAATGCCCGCGTGATATTATCCTTGGGCATATTGGCGCCTCTGGCATTGTTGAGCGCCAAACGCAGACGGGCATTGCCTTCCGGGTCGCTGCCGCCTTCTTTTACCGCTACACTAATCTCTTTGATGAGACGTGAAAAAATCTTCGATCGTCTTTGATCCAAAGCGCCTTTCTTTCTCTTAATGGTTGACCATTTACTATGTCCTGACATACAATATATTGATATATTTATTAAATATTTATTTCTTTCGGCAAAGATAGCAAATTTTACACAATTTATAAAGATAAAAACGTTGTATATTCAAAAAAAGTATTATTTTTGCATTGTGAAATTGTAAGCCAAAACAGTTATGCCAGAAATTTTTGAATATTTCGGATTGGTGTTCTACTTTTATTCCAGCGAACACGACCCCATTCATGTACACGTGAAACATGGGGATAGAGAGAGTATCTTTGATATGATTATATATAATAATGTATTAACAGAAATACGTAGCCGAAAAAAACGCGGTGTAGATTTATTATCTGCTCGTGATGAAAAAATGGCAAGGGATTTTATTACTCACTTCTCCGAAGAAATAGTCACAAAATGGGTTGCTGTATTTGTGTTGAAAGAGCAGGTTCAGAAAACCAGCATCAAAACGAAAATTGAGAAAGAAGTAAAAATCCCCAAAGTAAAGAACCAATGAAAAAAACAAAGTATTTTCTTAGCATTGTACACGCCACATATCTTGATGATTACACGGTGCGTATTACCTTTGCCGACGATACGGTTCGCGACATTGACTTTGGCGGATTCCTATACAAACACCCTCATCCGCAATGGGACAAATATCGCGATTTGAAAAAGTTTCAGAAATTCAAAATTGAGGGAAATAACATCGTCTGGGGTAAAAATTGGGACTTGGTTTTTGCACAGGAAGACCTTTACGCAGGAAAAAATCCTCAATAATTTTGGCGTCAGTTCCGGTACAGCGAATTGACGATGGTTACTCCTATCAGGCGGTCGTAGCGCGACAGTCGTCCTCCGTGATACACATAAATGAGATAATCGTTCTCGGTGTCGCTGAAACTGCCTTCAATCAATTGTTCGTCTAAAACCGGCTTTTTGAAGGGCAAAAAGGCATACTGGTAGTTGTAATACCCCTGTTTGAGCAGGATGGTAGCCTCGTATTGCCCGTTATCCTTGTTGTAGGTCATGCGGTTTTCCGGCGTGCAGGCATAGTTGCAAAAAGAGCCTAAGACATACACCTGTCCATCCGGAAACGGCTGAAATGCTTTCAAAGCAAAATGTGCATACACGTATTCGCACTCCACGTCGGGCTTATCCGTTTTTTCGGACTGAACGGAATATCTCCCGTTAAAATCATCGCGAAAGAGATACCGTTTGCGTGTTTCGTCCGGTTTCAGGTAGAAATGATAGGTAGTCTGTTCAAAATCTATCTTGCCCATGGGTGTCGAGGCATAGCGGATGCTTTTCAGGTCTAACGGGCGGTATTCGTTGCCTGCAAGAAACAAACCCGCTTTTTCCTGCCTGTAATCCAGTTCATTCCGGCGGATAAACAATGGTTTGACGCCTGTGAGTGCATATTGCCAAATTCCGTTTTTCAGAATCACTATTTTCACATCCTGATGGGCATTTTCAATCGGCAGATTGGCTGTCCGCACAACAAATTCCAACTGTTGCCATTCGTTCTGATAGGCTGTCTGGCGAGGTTGAATGGCAGCGGCTTGTATGGTAGCGATAGATTCGGTGATGCTGAAACGTTTGCACATTACCGGTCGCTCTTCTTCGCCATCTTCAAAGACGAGAATGGCGTAATTGCCGGATAATTTCAGCGCCACATCCTCGTTAGGCAGTGAAATCCGGTAATGCACGTAAGGTATCAAGGTGTTGAACGAAAAACTGTAATCGCGAACATAATTGACCGTGAAACCGTTCATATACTCCGCCTCTGACACTCGCGACTGCTTCCAACCCGCATCGCAGTGGACAATAGAATAGGCGTAGTTTTTCATGGAAGTGCCGATTTCATCGAAACTGAGCGTCAAAGGCTCTTCGTCGGCAAGGTTGGCAATGGGGTAAGACACTTCCCATCCTTCCTTGTGCAAACGGACAGTTTTGATATTTTCATCAAAAACGGCATCGGGATAAATGCTTTCCGGCGGCTCATACTGTGCCGACATGGCAAAAGGCAGTCCTGACAGGATGATAAACAAAAAACGACGGGAAAAGGTCATATACTGCGGATTTTAGACAGAAAAGGGGGCAGAACCCCCTTTCTTAATTTGTTTTAAACTTGGCTCAGAACTAAGCGCTTTCTGCAAGAAGATTTTTTGCCATATCCAGTATGGTCGTGTCGTCCAAGGTGACAATACCTCCGTCAGGTCCTTGTTCTACGTGCAATCCGACGCTGGATCCTGACCCGTAATGCGAACCGCCGAAATAATTTCTTACGGTGTCTTCAGTAATGCTCAACTTGTCGGCAATTACTTTCATACTGCCGCCGGGTAAGGAATCTTTAATCTTTCTGAGTTCATTAAATGTAATGTACTGCATGGTTTTAGGTTTTAGTTATGACTTAAAATAATGGTTTAAATATACGACTAAAAAATAACATAGGAATCATTTTTTCGTTAAAAAATCATAAATACATGAAAATATTTTTCTTATGTTCTGAATATCATACATTTCCATTTTCAATTTTTTATTAATTCTTTTTTCATTCGCTTCAATCCCGAAGCCAAACTGGCATCATATTGCCGGTCGTCCACACGAAGGATGAAACCGCCAATCAATGCGGCATTTACATCAGACGTGAGTTGAACATCCGCATGATACAACTCGTTCAACTTTTTTTGCAAACCGCCGCTCACCTGTGTATCCAATTCGGTGGAAGAGGTGATATGGGCGTGTTTGACGCCTTTGTGCGCCTCGTACAACTCGGTGAATCGCCGCGCAATGTCATCCAAAAAAATATCGCGTTTTTTTCGGATAAGGACATGCAGAAAACTGAGCGTCATCGGGTGTACGCTTTTGGCGAGCAACTCGTCTATCACCTTGTGTTTTTGCACCGGTTTGATGACAGGGCTGTTCAAAACCTGCCCAAACATTGGGTTTTCTTTCAGCGTTCTGCGCAAAAGCGTTATGTCGTCATTCAGCGGCTCAATGCAGTTCTGCTCGATGCCTACTAAAATCAGCGCTCTGGCGTAACGTGTTGATATAATGCTGGTGTTCATTGTTCAAGTATCAATTCAAAACCAAATCGTTGGTCAATTTATTCACCAAATCTTTTTGTTTCAGATCCTTGCTCAATTCCTGACGAAGAAGTTTTTCGGCAACCTGTACGGCAAGTTCGGCTGTGACGCCGCGTATCTCTTTGATAGCAGCATTCTTTTCGGTCTGAATCAAGGTTTTGGTTTCCTCTACAATGCGGTTTTGCTCTTTTTTAGCCTGTTCGCGGGCATCGGAAACAATTTTTTCCTTCATTTCCTGCGCTTCGCGATAAATATGCTCGCGTTCCAAACGGGCTTCCGCCAGAATTTTCTCGTTGTCGCTACGCATCTTGTGCATCTCGTCGCGGGCGCGATCTGCTGCTTTCAACGCTTGCTCTATGGATTCTTCGCGCTGGTGAAGCATTTTCAATACAGGCTTCCATGCATATTTTTTCAACAAAAACAGCACGATCAGAAACGAAACCGACATCCAAAACAATAAACCAATATCAGGTGTGACTAATTGCATGATTATTAAAATTTTATACTTCCGATTTTGTTAAACACTATTATGCAAAGATAATTATTTTTTCAAAAAAAAAACTTTTTTCAAAAATATTTTCTTGATGCCCGCTTGTAAAAGCAAAATTTTGTACATTTGTAAAAAATATATTGAAGCATTTCCAATGGAAAACAAAAGATTATACACCGTCACCATTTTTTCGGAAAATACGGTCGGCTTGCTCAATCAAGTGACAGCCGTGTTTACGCGCAGGCAGTTGAACATCGAAACGCTCTCTGTGTCGCCTTCGGCTATTGAGGGCATCCACAAGTTCACTATCACCGCCCTTTCAGACAAGGCGTCTATCGAAAAGGTGGTGCTGAGCATCGACAAGCGCGTGGACGTGCTCAAATCGTACTATAACACCGATGAGGATCTGATACATCAGGAAATCGCCCTGTACAAAATGTCCACGTCCGAATTTCTTGAACAGGGGTCGGTGGAAGCGCTTATCCGCAAGCACAATGCCATCATTCTCGAAGTGACGAAAGACATTGTGGTGATTGAAAAGACAGGACATTACGCCGAAACGCAGGCTTTGTTCAACGAATTGAGCGAAAAAATCAAAGTGACGCAATTTATCCGTTCGGGAAGAATTGCCATCACGCGGTCGAAAATTGAACGGCTGAGCGATATGCTGTCGGAAATTGATGAAAAGCGAAAGAAAAAAGAGAAAAATTTACACAAAAAGTAGCACAATGAACCCGATAGTCGGATTATACACTTTCCCGATGGAAGCCTACACAAACGACTTTCGCGGAAAGCCCACTCTTCACGAAATTGGCGGTTTTCTGATGCAGGCAGCCACCCGTCACGCGGAAGAACGCGGTTTCGGATATACGGTGATGGCTGAAAACAGGCGTGCATGGGTGTTGTCGCGTCTTGCCATAGAAATGAACACTTATCCGGTCAACGACACGCAGATAAATGTCCGCACGTGGGTGCCTGAAATCAACAAACTCTTTACCGAACGCTGCTTCGCATTGAGCGACAGCGCCGGTCGTCACATAGGCGACGCCCGCTCGCTGTGGGCTGCCATTGACGTGGAAACGCGCAAACCGACCAATCTCACGGATATGGAAGGTTTCAGAAGATATATATGCGAGGAACCCTCAGCCATCGAAAATGTGCGCAAGATACCGCCCATCAGAGAGGACGGCAGGGTGGAATCATTTGTAGTGCGATACAGCGACCTTGACATCAACCGACACCTGAACAGCATGAAATACATTGAGCATTTGACGGACACTTTCCCGATAGAAATGTATCAAAAGAAGGATATACGCCGGTTTGAGATTTGTTTCATGGCAGAAGGGCAGTATGGCGCAAGATTGGACATTGTGCAAAAGGAAGAAACGCCGAATGTGTTTGCAATGGAAATCAGAAACGCCGAAAAAGCGATTTGTTCGGCGAGAATTAGTTGGGGGGAAGGCAATTTGCATGATTTTTGCTGTTAGTATTGTAAATACGAATTGCCATGAAAAAGATATTTGTGCTCATCGTTTTGGCTATATTCGCCACGACCTCTTTTCGGATGGCTCCCCCGCCCGTGTCTTCCGATTGTTCATGCAAAGGCAAAAAACTCTACGGAAAAGTGAAAGTGGTGACGTCTTTTCCCGACTTCAAGGTAAAGGTTACTAATTCTTTTCCCGACCTGAAAGTGAAAGTGGTCGAATCCTTCCCCGACGAATGTGGAAAGTGGAAGTTTGTTGAAAATTTTCCCGATTTCACCATTCAATATGTTGAGCATTTTCAAGATTTTAGCATTCAATTTGTTGAATCTTTTCCCGGTGTTCGTTAGCGTGATAATTTTACTTCGCCACATTATGGCGAAGTAAAATATACTGAAATTGTGCCCTATTCGGATGAGGTATGCAAGAATCTTGCATACCTCATCATCTTTCATTTTACGTTTTTTGAGATGGCAAAGGTGATATTTTTCGAAAATCAAGACATTTTTTATTTTCCGGTTAAAAAATATATCTTTGTGTTTTAAAATTATTCATCGTGTTACATTCGGAAGGGGTTAGTATCAAATCGTTAGTTCTGCACAAGGTGGGGAACAAATCACAGGAAGAGGACATAAAATTGTCGTCGGCGCCTGTTCAGGTCAATGAATATCTGCAAAGTTTGCTGTTGCAGTATTTCCTGTCGTCGTTCAAATCGGAAGAGTATTTCAACCTTGCGCATGAGTCGGATTTGACACTGAACGAGGTGTACCGTTTCGTATCGCAGATTTTTGACCAACCGGACGCTTTTTACGAGCAGTCCGTCAACTTGGCGCGGCATCTGTACGAGGAATCCACGCATCCGAAAATCAAAGGCGGCGAATTGTACGTGGTTTATCTGCAAAACTGCGTGATTGACGGCGAAGAGGTGGATGCTGTCGGTTTGTTCAAATCCGAATCGAAGGAAACTTTTCTGAAAGTGTATCCGACTACCGATAATTTTGAAATAGAGTCGGAAGACGGCATCAATATCAACAAGTTAGATAAGGGATGCCTGATTTTCAACACGGAACGGGAAAACGGCTATTTGGTGTCGGTGGTGGACAATGTGCGGGCAAGCGGCGAGGCGGCGTACTGGCGAGACGATTTTCTGGGCATTACCCAGCGGCGCGACAATTTTCACCAGACTGCCCAATGCCTTGATATGTGCAAGCAGTTTGTCACCGAGCGCCTGCCTGAAAATTTCAATGTCAACAAGGTGGATCAGGCGGATATGCTCAACAAATCCATGCAATTCTTCAAAGAAAACGACGCTTTTTCATTGGATGACTTCACAACGCAGGTGATGCAGCAACCCGATGTGATAAAATCGTTCAAAGACTACAAGGATGAGTACGAAGCCGACCGAGACGTGAAAATTGACGAAGAGTTTGATATTTCCGACCCGGCTGTCAAAAAACAGGCAAAGGTGTATAAAAGTGTTATCAAATTGGACAAAAATTTCCACATTTATGTGCACGGCAACCGTCAGTTAATCGAAAAAGGATATGACGACGACCGCGATATGCAGTTTTACAAGATTTACTACAAAGCAGAGAGTTAATTGTTAATGGTTAATGATTAATTAACAAT
>JAISKR010000064.1 GCA_031260845.1 Bacteroidales bacterium | reverse complement strand
GAATAAGAATTATCATTCATACTATTATGAATAATATTGTGCCTGTTTTTTTGATACAAAACGGCTGTATCATTGTTATACATGAAAATAAGAAATGGGAAAACATAAAAAAACCTGTCAGAAAAAATCCCGACAGGTTTAAAGGTTTTCCAACAACGATATTTAATTCTCTTCCTCTTTTTTGTAAGAGAAGAGTTTATCTACGCCTACGATGATAGCCAAAAATACCCAACTGCGCAGCCGCACCAAACAGCAGCAAAGTCGGTTTTTGAAACATGGGCGAGAAATCAATCATCGCCCCGATGGCAACAAAAATCAGCAAGGGGAACAACTCGGTGTGAATACCGGCTTCCCGCAACACATCGAGTGCGCCGATAACTTCCGTTGCGCCTTCGCCCTGCGTAAGCACTGCGCTGAAAGGAATGTTTACGATAATTGCGCCAAAACCAATCGGCAAGAGCAATGTCGGCTCGTATCCCTTCTTTATCGCCAAAAAAATCAAGATAAGCCCTACGGCTATCATTACTAAATGTTTCTCATAAATGCTATGGCGGGCATTAACTCTGAAAATTCATTTTTTATTAATTATTATTGTTTAATTTTTGTTCTAATTCTCTGTTGACGCCTTGTTTTCTCCTTCAACTTCTTCGGCAATGACTTTCGACAATACGATAGAGGCTACGAGTGTGAACACGATAACCGCCAGCGAAACCCACGAATGTGCATGGAAAAATTCTGCAACAGGCTCGAAAAATCCCAAAAGCATTTTCACGCCGATAAACAGCAGGATGAAACAAACGCCGTGTTTCAGGAAACGGAACATTCCCATGATGCCTTTCAATGCGAAAAACAGCGATACCAAACCCATTACTGCGAATACGTTTGACGAAACCGCCAGAAAGTTCTCTTCCGAATGAGTTAAAATACCACTTGCACCTTCATTGATGACGCCGATAATGGCGGGAATGGAATCAATGGCGAACAAAACGTCGGTCGAGCCGATGACCAAAAGACAGAGTAAAATCATGGTAATAAACGTTTTCCCGTTTTCTTTCACGATAAATTTTGACGAATGTTCGTCTGCATAAATGGGAAAAATTTTTGACGCGGCTCGGTACAGGATATTCGATTTGGGGTCAACCTGGTCTTCTTCTTTCGACAGCGCCATTTTCACAGCGGTATAAACCAGAATGATACCGAAAAGATAAATGATCCACTCAAAACGTTGTACAAGCGACATCCCTGCAAGGATAAACAAAATTCGCAGCACAATGGAAATCAAAATACCCATTTTCAGCAGTTTCGGCTGATTGTGGGATGCGATTGCCATCATCGAGAAAATCATGATGAACACAAACAGATTATCCACCGAAAGCGAATATTCGGTAAGATAACCCGCAATGAATTTCATTCCCATAATCTGCGAGGTGTTCTCACCTGTGTGATTATCAGGGAAGAAAAAGTAAATCGCCAGACCAAAAAGCAGTGCGACCGAAATCCACACGCCTGTCCAGCGCAACGAGGTTTTAACGGAAATTTCGCTCTTGCGGTGTCCCGTAACGAACATATCGACGAAATAAACCACAATAAAAATTGCAATAAATGCAACCCACCAAATAGTTATTGTACTCATTAAATCTTATTTTATGCGGATGATAGGATCTTCAAAACTGCCCAAGTATTGTTTCCACAACGATTCTTTTTCCGGAGGGGTGAGGATATTTGCGCCGTGCTTTTTGCGGCTTTCCAAAACCTGTGTATCAGAAAGACCTGTGTAATGGTGTTTTTGTTCCATTGTTGGCTATATTATGAAACCCCTTGAAATCCTGAAACAGGTTCAAGGGGGTTCTGATGAATATTTTATTTAATCTAATACAGGAAACTCAGCAAGATACCGGCTGCCACTGCGCTGCCGATAACGCCTGCCACATTGGGACCCATGGCGTGCATCAGCAAGTGGTTCGTCTTGTCGTATTCCTGACCTACAACCTGCGACACGCGAGCGCTGTCGGGCACAGCCGACACACCGGCATTACCGATGAGCGGGTTGATTTTGTTGCCTTCTTTGAGGAACAGATTGAAGATTTTTACGAAAAGAACGCCGCCTGCCGTAGCAATGAAGAACGAGCCTGCACCCAAAGCGAATATCAATATTGATTTGGTGGTGAGGAAGGTGGTTGCTGCGGTGGATGCGCCTACCGTAAGACCAATCAGGATGGTAACAATATCAATCATCGGACCGGCTGCCGTGTTGGCAAGGCGGCGGGTAACGCCGCTTTCCTTAATCAGGTTGCCGAAAAACAACATTCCCAGCAAGGGCAAGCCCGACGGAACAATGAAACAGGTGAGCACGATACCAACGAGCGGGAAAATGATTTTTTCCGTTTTGGATACCTGACGGGGCGGTTTCATACGGATAAGACGTTCCTTGGAAGTGGTTAATAGTCGCATAACCGGAGGCTGAATAACAGGAACCAATGCCATATACGAATATGCCGACACAGCCACAGCGCCCAGCAAATCGGGAGCCAGTTTACCGGCAGTGAAGATAGCAGTAGGACCGTCAGCGCCGCCGATAATCCCGATAGCGCCCGCTTCGGCAGGCGTGAAACCGACGAACAGCGCAATGGTATATGCACCGAAAATACCCAATTGGGCGGCGGCGCCAATCAACATCAGTTTCGGGTTGGATATCAGCGCCGAAAAGTCGGTCATCGCACCGATACCCAGAAAGATGAGCGGCGGATACCAGCCGTTGGAAACGCCGTGGTACAGAATGTTCAGTACGCTGCCTTGTTCGTATAGACCTATTTGCAGCCCGGGAAAGTATGGAATGTTTCCTATGATGATTCCGAAACCGATAGGAATCAGCAACATAGGTTCAAATTCCTTGACAATAGCGAGCGTGATGAATATCAGTCCGATGATAATCATCGCCAAATGCCCAACCGTAAAGTTGGCAAAGGCGGTGTATTCAAAGAACTGCGCCATCTGACTTCCAATAAAGTCACTAAAACCGGAGGATGCTTGGAGTGTTATCATAGCGTTATTCTCCTATTACGATTAACACATCGCCTTCCATCACGGCGCTACCTTTATCTACTTTGATTTCGGTGACCGTACCGGCTTTGTCCGACTCAATGTTGTTTTCCATCTTCATGGCTTCCAGCAACAACACTTTTTGTCCGATGCTCACTTTGTCGCCCACTTTCACAAACAAGTCCAACACCGTGCCCGGAAGCGGCGATTTGATGGTGCCGGTTTTGATGGCTTTCACATTTGCCCCCTGGTCGGTGGACGGAACTGCTACCGAACGCACCAATTTAGGCGTTTTGGTCTGTTTGATTTCTCTGTCCACAGCCACAGAATAGGGCGTGCCGTTTACTTCAACCTGAATATTCTGGTCTTCAACGCTTTTAATTTCAACTTCGTATTTGGTACCACTGATGGTCAATTTATATTTTTTCATCTTATATTTTGAATTTCAATTATCGTTTATTATTAAAATAAGTATTTAATCCATGAATTTTGGAACTCCATGGCGAATAAGCCCGCGAAACCTTGTTGATGGTCAGCACTGTTGCCTCCTCGTCGTGCAATTCTTCATCGTACAGATAGATGGCTGCCGCGATGGCTGCATATACTGCGCCGTGTGTGTCACCCGATGCTGTGCTTGCCGGAATGCCGGTCTTTTCTTCTTGTTTGCCTTCCTTTTTCTTGAGCCTTGCCATCATGGATGCGCCTAATTGCTTGAAGATAAGATAAAGTATCATCAAGGCAAAAAATACGACCACCATCGCAATAACGGTTAGACCGATCCCATGAGGGTCTTTCACCGCAATCACTTCCGACATTTTGGGTTTCACATAATGGCGAACAGCAACGTCATTTGGCGTAAGTTGATCCAATCCGTTGGCTGCATCCAAAATGATGAAATCGTATCCAAACTTATTATTGCCGGCAGCATACAAGGTTTTAGCTTCATTGCTGTAACTGAACGCATTGGCGCAACCGGGAAACTTCAATTTATTGACTTCATTGCCTTCCAAATCGAGCACCGCAAGGAAACTGCTATCGTTGTTGGCTGCCAACACTACAATGTGACCGGCATAAACGGCAACGCTCTGAGGACGGTAAATAAATTTTATGTCGTGGCGTTTATAGGTTTTGTCGGCACGGTAGGCTACTTTTTTCAATAACGAATCACCTTTGGTGTTGCGAACTAAAATATCGACGGTATTATCGACGGTATTGATTGCTGCAAGGACATTCGTTTTGGTGTCCACCGCAAACAACTGAGGAATCAACGGGTCATACGAATCGGTAACGGCAGCGGCTTTAGCGCAGCAAGCGGCTTGCCCGTCTGCCACGCCGAGCGTGGTAATGGCTGAGGCGCCCGGATTGCTCTGTGCGACTGCCGACGCAAGGCACAACATCAGCGTTATGCCTGCGATTATTATATTTATTCTCTTTATCATTCTCTATTTTTTAGATGATTAATTGTCAATTATCAATTGTCAATTTATAAAGGAATATTGTCGTGTTTCTTCGGAGGAAGAACCTGTTTTTTGGTAGAAAGCGACTGCAAAGCGCGGATGACACGGAAACGGGTATTGCGCGGCTCAATTACATCGTCGATGAAACCGTATTTGGCGGCTACATACGGATTGGCGAACTTGTCGGTATATTCCTTTTCCTTTTCTGCAATAAATGCTGCCTTTTCTTCGGGATTTTCGATGCCCTTCAACTGGCGTCCGTAAAGCACTTCCGTAGCGCCGCTTGCACCCATTACCGCGATTTCGGCAGTAGGCCATGCGTAATTGATGTCGCCGCGCAACTGCTTGGAACTCATCACACAATGCGCTCCGCCATACGATTTGCGCAGGGTAACGGTCACTTTCGGAACGGTGGCTTCGCCGTAGGCAAACAGGAATTTCGCGCCGTGGATAATCACGCCGCCGTATTCCTGACCTGTTCCCGGAAGGAATCCCGGCACATCCACCAAGGTAACGATGGGAATGTTGAAACAGTCGCAGAAACGTACAAAACGCGCACCTTTGCGGGATGCGTTGATGTCTAAAACGCCCGCGAGGTATTTCGGCTGATTGGCTACGATGCCGACGGATTGTCCGTTGAAACGCGCAAAACCGATCACTAAGTTGGGTGCAAAGTGACGGTGTACTTCCATAAATTCGTTGTGATCCACGATGGAATGGATGACGTCCTTCACGTCGTAAGGCGTAGAGGCGCTGTCGGGGATAATTTCGTTCAGCGAATCTTCCAAACGGTCTATCGGGTCGGTGCTCGCTTCCAACGGCGCCTCTTCGAGGTTGTTGGACGGCAGATAACTCAACAGTTTGCGAATCAACTGAATACCTTCCTGTTCGGTGTCGGCTACGAAATGGGTAACGCCCGATTTGGTGGCATGAACCATAGCGCCGCCTAACTCGGAATCGGAAACCACCTCGCCGGTAACGGTTCTCACCACTTTCGGACCGGTAAGGAACATATAACTGTTTTCCTTCGACATCAGGATGAAGTCGGTGAGGGCGGGCGAATACACAGAGCCGCCTGCGCAGGGACCGAATATCGCCGATATTTGCGGAATAACGCCCGACGCCAAAATGTTGCGCTCGAAAATTTCCGAGAATCCGGCAAGCGCCTGAACACCTTCCTGAATACGCGCTCCGCCGGAGTCGTTCAGCCCGATGACAGGTGCGCCCACTTTCATTCCCTGGTCCATCACCTTGCAAATTTTTTGCGACATGGTTTCGCTCAGCGAGCCGCCAAGCACCGTGAAATCAATGGCGTAGAGATACACTAAACGTCCGTCGATGGTACCGTAACCGGTTACTACGCCGTCGCCCAGAAATTGGTCTTTGTCCAGACCGAAATCGTGGCAACGGTGGGTGACGAACATATCAAATTCCTCGAAACTGCCTTCGTCAAGCAGTAACTCGATGCGCTCGCGGGCGGTCAGTTTGCCCTTGGCGTGCTGCGATTCGATGCGCTTTTCGCCACCGCCTTGTTTCGCCTTGACCCTCAGGTCAATTAACTCTTTTATCTTTTCTTTTTGTGACATATTAAATTTGTTATTTTTAGTTATACATTAGTTATACGAGTGTTATATGTTGTTACAGGTCGTTACAGGTTGTTTATGTTGTATTTGAACCATTTATAACTACATATAACCATTTATAACCTTTTTATTGACATAATTCCGTGAGAACGCCTTCCGTTGATTTCGGATGCAGAAATCCGATGGTCAACCCGTCGGCGCCTTTGCGCCCTTGCTTGTCCAGCAACTGTACGCCTTTGCCTTCTACTTCCGCCAAAGCGTCGTTTACATTATCAACGGCATAAGCGATATGGTGGATTCCGGGACCTCTCTTTTCGAGGAACTTGGCAATGGTACTGTCTTCGCCGGTCGGCTCCAACAGTTCAATCTTGGTTTCCCCGATTTTGAAAAATGCGGTTTTTACTTTCTGGTCGGCTACTTCTTCGATTTTGTAGAGTTCCAAACCAAGTACGTTTTCGTAATACT
>JAISKR010000047.1 GCA_031260845.1 Bacteroidales bacterium | reverse complement strand
CTCCCCCGTTGCAAAAAACGGTTTCCACGCCTAATTGCGCAAAAATGCGTGCAATAACAGCATCTCCTTGAAGGCTGTCTGCTGTAATGCCCGGAAGTTGGATATTCGCATCGTTTGCCAGCGCAGCAATTTCATACCAATAAGAGGCGGCGCTCCAATCGCGCTCACATTCAATCCCTGCCGCACTGTATTTTTGGGCGGCAACTACAATCGTCTGTCGGTCAATGTTTGCGCTAACGCCCGCTTGCAGCATCAGTTTCAGCGTCATTTTGATGTACGATTCCGACACCAACTCACCGTTGATGTGGATTGTCAGTCCTTTTGGAAGGGTAGGGGCGATTAACAGCAACGCCGTGATGAACTGGCTGCTGATATTGCCGTTGATATGCACTGCATTGCCGAAAAGTTTTTTGCCGGAAGTCTGTACCGGCGGGAATCCCTCTTTTCCGAGGTATTGGATGTCAGCGCCCAATTGGTTCAGCGCGTCAACAAGGTCGCGGATGGGGCGTTCCTGCATCCTCGCCGAGCCGGTGATGATTTTTGCCTGTGCGGTTGCCGCAAAATACGCCGTCAGGAAGCGCATAGAGGTTCCGGCGTGTCCCACGTCCACCGTATCCGATTTTGTCCGCAGTCCGTTGAATAACATATAGGTGTCGTCGCTGTCGGAAATACCGGCAGAAGCCGTCTTTTCACCGGACAATGCTTTGATTATCAAAAGCCTGTTCGATATGCTCTTCGACAAAGGCAGATTCACTTTACAGTCGATTTTATCTGTCTTAAAATTAAGTTGATACAACATTTCTTTGTTAAAAATACTTAATTGCTTGTTTTTTTCAATGAATTTAAACAACTTTGCAAAGATATTAAATCTTTGGTTTATCTGAGTGAATGTTTGGAAAAATATTGAAATGAAGAGTGTAATAGTCATTCCGACCTATAACGAGATTGAAAATATAGAGAAGATGGTGAGGAAAGTTTTTTCACTTGCCCGCCCTTTTCATCTTTTGGTGGTGGACGATAATTCACCTGACGGAACGGCAGATTGCATCAGGCAGTTGCAACATGAATTTCCGGAAAGCCTGTTTTTGATAGTCCGCGAGGGTAAATTAGGCTTGGGAACGGCTTATATTGCCGGTTTTGAGTGGGCTTTGAAAAACGGTTACGACTATATTTTTGAGATGGACGCCGATTTTTCACACAATCCGGATGATTTATTATTGCTGCATGACGCCTGTGTGTCCGGAAAAGCCGATATGGCTATCGGTTCGCGTTATTCATCCGGCGTCAATGTAGTGAATTGGCCCATGTCGAGGGTGCTGATGTCCTATTTCGCCTCAAAATACGTGCGCCTCATCACCCGCATGAAAATACAGGACACAACGGCAGGTTTTAAATGTTATTCGCGCAAGGTGCTTGAAACGATACCGTTTGATAAAATCCACTTCAAAGGATATGCTTTTCAGATAGAAATGAAGTTTACCGCATGGAAATACGGTTTTCGCTTAGTGGAAGTGCCTATTATTTTCACCGACCGCAAAGTGGGCATTTCCAAGATGAGCGGCGGTATTTTTAACGAAGCGCTATGGGGCGTGGTGGTGATGAAATGGAAAAGTTTTTTCAGACATTACTGATTTTGTGAATGTTACAACAAATTTAATTGCGAATTTTAATGAGTAGTTTTATCAATATTATCAAATATCCCGAAAGGGGAAAGTGGGCTAAGGTTTTAACCCGTCCGGAAACGAACAATACCAAGTTGTTAGCCACGGTGAAGGAAATCATGACGGCAGTACGCCAAAAAGGTGATGATGCGGTTCATGCTTATGGCGAAAAATTTGACAATGTGAAGGTGATGCATTTGAAAGTAGCCAGTGTTGAAATGCAGGAAAACACCTCTATTTTGTCGAAAGAACTGAAAAATGCGATTATATCCGCCCAGAGGAATATTGAATATTTCCACAGAACACAGGTGATAAGACCTCAGAAAATAGAAACGGTTCCGGGTGTGGTATGTTGGCAAAAGCCTGTGCCTATTGAAAAGGTAGGATTATACATTCCGGGCGGTACGGCGCCGCTGTTTTCTACCGTACTGATGCTGGCTATTCCTGCTAAAATTGCAGGTTGCAATGAGATAATTCTCTGCACGCCGCCCAATAAAGAGGGCGATATACACCCTGCCATTTTGTTTGCCGCCAAAATAGCAGGAGTGAGCAAAGTGTTCAAAATAGGCGGCATACAAGCCATCGCCGCGATGACCTACGGAACGAAAAGCGTTCCCAAAGTGTATAAGATATTCGGACCGGGAAATCAATATGTTACTGCCGCCAAACAATGGGCAGCCATGAACGGGAAAGTCGCCATTGATATGCCTGCCGGACCTTCCGAAGTGGAGATTATCGCCGACGAATCCGCTAATCCGGCTTTTGTAGCCGCCGATATGTTGTCGCAGGCGGAACACGGAGCGGACAGTCAGGCTATTTTGTTGACGTCAAGCGAAGATTTGGTCGCCAAGGTGCGCGATGAACTCGAAAAACAGTTGCCTGCCTTGCCTCGCCGCGATATTGCTACCAAGGCAATGGCTAACAGCCGTATCGTGATATTGAAAAATGATGACGAAATCGTGGATTTTACAAACCTTTATGCGCCGGAACACCTGATTATTGAAACAAACAATTATCATGAACTTTCGGAACGTATTAGCAACGCGGGTTCTGTCTTTCTGGGACATTACACGCCTGAAAGTGCGGGCGATTACGCATCGGGTACCAACCACACCCTGCCCACCAACGGTTATGCCAAAATGTACAGCGGGGTGAATTTAGACAGTTTCTTGAAAAAAATCACTTTTCAGGAAATCACCCGCAAGGGTATTACCAATCTGGCGCCCACTATTGACGTGCTGGCGAAGGCGGAATTGCTGGACGCCCACAGAAATGCAGTCAACCTGCGAGTGAACTCTTAATATTAAAAGACTTTGATTGATATTCAAAAAGTAAGGGCTGATTTTCCGATACTTTCCCAAATAGTGTATGGAAAACCGCTTGTGTATATGGACAATGGCGCCACCACACAAAAGCCGCAGGCTGTGTTGGACACGCTTGTGCGGATGTACTCTCAGCAGAATGCCAATATCCACAGAGGTGTGCATTTCCTGAGCGAGCAGGCAACGGAAGCCTACGAAAATGCACGTCGCACAGTGTGTGATTTCCTGAATGCGCCATTATCACAAGAAATTATCTTTACTTCCGGCGTCACTGCCGCCATCAATTTGGTGGCTTTCTCTTACGGCGAGCGCTATATCAAGTCGGGTGACGAAATCATTGTGTCGATGATGGAGCATCATTCCAATATTGTCCCATGGCAGATGATGTGCGACCGGAAAGTCGCTGTATTGAAGGTGATTCCGATTTCCGACAGCGGCGAATTG
>JAISKR010000007.1 GCA_031260845.1 Bacteroidales bacterium | reverse complement strand
ACCATTTCGCCGTTTTTTGGGTTCCGCATGGATAACTCTACGTACCATTTTTTACTTATATCCCCATTACGCGCGTTAAGATGGGGTTTACACAAAATTTTTTTTCTACGCATCTTTCAAATTTTTCAGGACTGAAAAATATCTGATTCGTAGGCATTAACGATAACTGTATCTAAACTGTATTTAACTGTATTTGCTAAAAAACAACCCTTATAAATTATTGATTTTGAATAAGTTAAAAACAGTCGGGGTGAAAAGACTCGAACTTTCGACCCCTTGCACCCCATGCAAGTGCGCTAGCCAACTGCGCCACACCCCGATTGTTAAAAACGCTGCAAAGATACTGCCTAATTATGAAACTGCAAACTTTTTGTGAAAAAAATCTATGCACCCCATCCGTCGCGGTCGAGGCTGCGGTATTGGATGGCTTCGGAAAGATGCTGTACCTGTATGTTTTCAGAGGCTTCCATGTCGGCGATGGTGCGCGATACTTTGAGAATACGGTCGTAGGCACGCGCCGATAAGCCTAATTTCTGCATGGCAACCTTCATGATATTTTGTCCTGCGGCGTCGATTCTGCAATATTTCTGCAACATTTTGGAAGTCATCTGAGCGTTGCAATGGATGCCCGGAGAGTCGGCAAATCGTTGTTTCTGGACATTTCGTGCTGCCATTACCCTTTCGCGAACGATTTTGCTCGGCTCTGCCGTTCGCTGTTCGGATAGTTTATCGAAAGGAACGGGCACTACTTCAATGTGAATGTCGATGCGGTCGAGTAGGGGACCTGAGATGCGATTCAGGTATTTCTGCACCATACCGGGCGCACACATACACTTTTTTTCGGGATGGTTGTAAAACCCGCACGGACACGGATTCATAGACGCTACCAGCATGAAACTTGCCGGATATTCCACCGCAAAACGTGCGCGGGATATGGTAATTACGCGGTCTTCCAACGGTTGGCGCATCACTTCGAGGACTGTACGCTTAAATTCGGGCAACTCATCGAGAAAAAGTACGCCGTTGTGCGCCAATGAAATCTCGCCCGGTTGGGGAAAGGAACCGCCGCCGACTAAGGCTACATCGCTGATGGTGTGATGCGGCGAACGGAAAGGGCGTTTGGTGATAAGGGCTGTTTCCTTGTTCGTTTTGCCTGCAACAGAGTGTATTTTAGTGGTTTCCAACGCTTCCTCAATGGTCAGTGGCGGCAATATGCCGGGTAATCTTTTGGACAGCATCGTTTTTCCCGCGCCGGGGGGACCAATCAGGATAATGTTGTGTCCGCCTGCTGCCGCGATTTCCATTGCGCGTTTCACATTTTCCTGTCCTTTTACGTCAGAAAAATCACTTTCATAAACATCATGATGAAGAAATTCCTTGTCAATATCAATTTTTATCGGCTCTAATGTGTTGTTGCCGTCTAACAAATCAATCACTTCCTTGATATTGCTTGCGCCATACACGGTGATGCCGTCAACAATGGCGGCTTCGCGGGCATTCTGCACAGGGAAGATGCAAGTGGTAAAACCTTCGCTGCGTGCCTGCAAGGCGATGGGCAATGCGCCTTTGATGGGCTGTATAGTGCCGTCGAGCGACAATTCGCCCATGATGACACACTGTTCCAACATATTGCCCTTGATTTGTTCCGATGCGGCAAGTATTCCGATGGCTAAGGGCAAGTCGTAAGCCGAGCCTTCCTTGCGAATGTCGGCAGGCGCCATATTGATGACCACCTTTTTGCCGGGTATCTTGTAGCCGTGTATCTGCAAAGCCGAATCAATGCGCTGTTGGCTCTCTTTGACGGCGCTGTCGGGCAGTCCCACCAACAAAAAATTGACGCCCTTGCTCACATTTACCTCAATGGTGATGGTGGTGGCTTTGATTCCGTAAACAGCGCTTCCGAAGACTTTTACCAGCATAATGAAAATCGTGTTATTTCAGTAATTCAGCCAATTTTTCATCCAATTCCTTGGGATGAATGCCCTTTTCAAGGATTTTACCTTCCTTATCCAGTAATATGGCGTGAGGAATAGACGTTACCGAATACAGTTTTGCGGCTTTGCTGTCCCAAAATTGCAGGTCGGACAGGTGATTCCACGTGAGTTGGTCGTCGGCGATGGCTTTTGTCCAGTCGCTTTTGTTTTTATCCAACGAAACGCCCACAATATCAAAGCCTTTGTCCTTATACTTGCGGTATATTTCCACCAATTGCGGATTGGCAATGCGGCAGGGACGACACCACGACGCCCAGAAATCAACAAGAAGATAGTTGCCTTTTCCGGCATAGTCCGACAATTTGGCAGGCGTATCATCAGGCGTATTCATCTCAAAATCGGTAAACAACTGACCTGTTCTGGTATTTTGGGTGGCAGCCAACTTTTTTTTCGTCATTTGCACCCATTGCGAGGGATGGTTTTCATCAAAGCCGCTCACTATATCTGCCACATCGTCCAAATCGCCAATATATGACAGGGTATTTTCAATGATGAACGCAGAGAGAACATTATCAGGGTGTTGCTTCACAAATTCCGTCATGCGCCGGTTGCGCAATTGGTCGATTTGCTGCATCTGTGCCACAATCGCTTCCAATTTGCTTTCCACGGAATCAATTTTCGCCTTGCTTCCTTCCGCTAACTGCCGTTCCAATTGCAAAGACATATATTCGTCATTCAATTTCGCCACAGACTCGTTAAATTCAAGATTCAACATATCATTGAATTGAATAAAAAGGTCATGCTCTTGGGAACCGGTAACCGCAGAAGCGCTAATGTCTTCGGCTACGTCAATGGCAATGACCGAGTTCTCGATAAAAAACTGCACAGGACCGGTTTTGCCAACATACAGCAGGCAAAAATCGGGGCATTTCACAGTGCCTTTCAACTGGAATTTCCCGTTTTTCACTACTGCGCTGTCAAAAACTACGGGCGTAAGTCCCTGATAACTTTCTAAATACACCGTTTGGTCATCGGCGTTGTCCACTGTACCGTTAATGATATAGCCCGAATGGTTGGAACAGGCATACAACAAACACAACCCTACTAAGATGCAGATATTCTGTTTCATCGTTATTATAATTTATTTACCCGCAAAGATACGAAAAATCAATTAAAAATTACGAATTAAAAA
>JAISKR010000346.1 GCA_031260845.1 Bacteroidales bacterium | reverse complement strand
AAATAAAACCGCAGGTAATATCCAAAGAAGTAAATCTTTTTCCTCTTAATATTTATCTTTCGCCTTTTATCAAAGGCATTTGGCAACCGCCGCAGTCCGTTTAATATTCGTTCGTTTTTTGTCGGATGGTATTCATTCGGCACGTATTTTTATCCATAAATATTAAACAAAAATTTAATGAAAGCACATATCATTTTGTTTGTTGCCATGGCTGTATGCAGCATGGCACAAGCACAAAACACATTTCCGGCGCCTCAGAAAGATGACGACACAACACAAATTACCATTTCCGAACTCGAAGAAATCGTAATTTCTTCCACCCGCAGCACACGCACGATTGACAATATCCCTACGCGAATGGAATTTATCTGCGGCGAAGAGTTGGACGAAAAAGGCAACATGAAACCCTGAGACAATCGGATGCTGATCAGCGAAAGCACCGGCATTCAAACGCAGCAAACCTCGCCCATTTCAGCCAATGCCTCAATACGGATTCAGGGATTGGACGGGCGATATACGCAAATCCTCAAAGACGGTTTTCCCATCTATTCGGGCGCGGCAAGCGGTTTGGGGCTGTTGCAGATTCCGCCGCTTGACCTCAAACAGGTGGAAATTATCAAAGGCTCGTCGTCCACGCTCTACGGCGGCGGGGCGATTGCGGGTTTGGTCAACCTGATTTCCAAAACGCCGACCGATGAACGGGAATTGTCGTTCCACCTGAGCGGAACGTCGGCTTTGGGACTTGACCTCAACGGTTTTTACGCCCAACGGTTTAAAAAAACGGGCATCACTTTGTTTGCCGCTCGCAACAGCAGCCGCGCTTACGACCCTGCGAACATTGACCTTTCCGCCATTCCCAAAGTAGAACGGTATGTGGTCAATCCGCGCCTGTTTGTCTATTTCAGCGAGAAAACGAAGTTGGATTTCGGCGTAAACACCGCGTTTGAGAGCCGTTTGGGCGGCGATATGCACTATCTCAAAGGCGAACGAGACAACGCGCACGCTTACTTTGAGGACAACGGAACACAACGTGTCAGCACGCAATTTTCGCTCGAACACAGGTTCAACGAGCATTCAAAATTGGCGTTTCGCAACAGTTACAGTTATTTCCATCGCACTATCGCCGTTCCCGATTACACGTTTGACGGTCGCCAAAACGGGACTTTTTCCGAAATCAATTATGTCCGCACCGGCGAAATTTCGGAATGGGTGGCAGGCGGCAACTTGTGGACAGACCATTTCGCAGAAAAGCGACCGACCAACACGCCGACACGCAATTACACGCAAACGACAGGCGGACTGTTTGTACAAAACACCACGCAAATAACCGATTGGTTGAGCGTTGAAAGCGGCGTGCGCGGCGATTATGTGGCGGATTACGGATTTACATTGCTGCCCCGCGTTTCGGGCTTGTTCAAAATCAACAACAAACTGACTTCCCGCATTGGCGGCGGATTTGGATATAAAACGCCAACCGTTTTCACCGAAGAAAGCGAGCGAATACATTATAAAAATGTATTACCTGTAAACAGCGAGTTGAATAAATTGGAACGCAGTTACGGCGCAAATGCAGACGTAAACTACCGCACTGCCATTGGCGACGAGGTGTTTTTATCGGTCAATCAACTGTTTTTTTACACTTATTTGAATCATCCGCTAATGTTAAATCCCTTGCAGGGCGGCAATTTTCAATTTCAAAACATAGCGGGATACATTGACACCAAAGGCGCAGAGACCAATATCAAAATCCGTTACGACGACTTTATGCTTTTCATCGGTTACACCTTTACGGATGCAAAAGTGAATGAAAACGGCGCCCGCTTTCAAAATCCATTGACCGCCAAGCATCGGCTGAATAACATTCTCATGTACGAGATTGAGGACAGTTGGCGAATCGGTTTGGAAGCCTACTATTACAGCCCGCAGCAACTGAACGACGGCGCAACCGGAAAAACCTACTGGATTTGCGGCGCGATGGTAGAAAAAATGTGGGAACACTTCTCTGTCTATGCCAATTTTGAGAACTTTACGGATACGCGACAGACACGTTTCGACAGTATCTATACGGGGACGGTTGCAAATCCCGTGTTTCGCGACATTTATGCACCCTTAGACGGATTTGTGGGCAGCGTGGGGTTGAAAATAAGATGGTAGAAACAACAAAACACCCGACCTTACATGATGGTAAAATCGGGTGTCGATATTGTAATACACCGATATTCAGTGTATATGGTGGAGCTGACGGGAGTCGAACCCGTGTCCAAACAAGAACAGCCTACTTCCATCTTATCCTCTGTTATTTCGCCACAACTTTCTCTGTTTCAAAAGGCGGTATTGACAAGGTATGCAAGTATATTCTGAATCAACCTGAACATCATAAAAAGAGCACGTTTGCCGAAGAATATGATATGTTCATGAAATTTTATCAGCATACATTGGGCGTGAAATAAGGGTAATAAGGGAGGGGTTGTCGATGTTTCCGGCGCTACTAAGGGCACCTTTCAAAATAAGGGTTTCGGGGATATTTTTCACAGCATCTCACAGATTTTCCTCAAACTTTGAATATTTTTCCTTAATTTTGTCCCAAATTTAATTTGCATAAATATACGCTTATCAAATGACATCCAACGAAATAAGAAA
>JAISKR010000333.1 GCA_031260845.1 Bacteroidales bacterium | reverse complement strand
AGTCCACCATCAGCATAGTATAGTACAGCACAGTTGAAAACAGGCTGTATATCTATGTTTCATGGAAAAGTTATCGCCTTCTTTCGGAAAATTACCGCATCAGGAACGAGAACTTGTCCACGTTTTTCAGGGCGATGCCTGTGCCGCGGGCTACCGCACGCAGGGGGTCTTCGGCAACTCTGAACGGAATGTTGATTTTGTCGGTGAGCCTTTTGTCCAAACCGCGAAGCAAAGCGCCTCCGCCGGCGAGGTAAATGCCGTGGTTCACTACGTCGGCATATAATTCGGGCGGCGTTTGTTCCAGCACGTCAAGAATGGCGGTTTCGATACGCGAAATGGATTTGTCCAAGCAATGCGATATTTCCTGAAACGAAACAGGCACTTCCACAGGCAATGCCGTCATCAGGTTGGGACCGCGCACGATAAAATCCGATGGCGGATTGTCCAAATCGGGCAATACCGAGCCTACCTGAATCTTAATCTCTTCGGCAGTGCGCTCTCCGATGCGGATGTTATGCTGCTGACGCATATAATCCTGAATGTCGGCAGTGAATATATCACCTGCCACTGTGATAGAGCGGTTGCAAACGATGCCGCCTAAGGAAATCACAGCAATTTCGGCTGTTCCGCCTCCTATATCTACCACCATGTTGCCTTCGGGGGCGGTAACGTCCAAGCCGATACCGATGGCTGCTGCCATAGGCTCGTAAATCATATATACGTCGCGCCCGCCGGAATGTTCGGACGAGTCGCGTACAGCGCGGATTTCCACCTCGGTGCTTCCCGACGGGATACATACCACCATCCGTATGGAAGGCGTGAACCACTTGTTGCGGGTGGGTATCATCTTTATCATCCCCTTAATCATCAACTCTGCCGCGTTGAAGTCGGCGATAACGCCATCCCGCAAAGGGCGAATCGTTTTGATATCGGGGTTCGTTTTTTCGTGCATGGCGCGGGCATCCTTGCCTATCGCCTTTACTTTGCCCGTAACGCGGTCGATAGCGACAATGGATGGTTCGTCCACCACCACTTTGTCACCATATATAATGATGGTGTTGGCTGTGCCAAGGTCCATCGCAATTTCCTGAGTGAATGAAAACAATCCCATATCTATATTGAGGTTTGAATTAACATATTATTTATTTGCTTTTTTTTTATCAATGTTTAAAATGTCTGATGCCGGTGGTGACCATTGCCAGCGACAGTTGGTTAGCCATATCAATGGAATCCTTGTCCTTGATAGAGCCTCCGGGCTGAACGATGGCTTTGACGCCTGCTTTTCCTGCTATTTCCACACAATCGGGAAAGGGGAAGAAGGCGTCGCTTGCCATGACGGCTCCGTTCAGGTCGAACCCGAAAGAGTGCGCCTTTTCAATTGCCTGTTTCAGCGCATCGACACGCGAAGTTTGTCCCACTCCGCTTGCCAGCAACTGCTTGCCCTTAGCCAGTACAATGGTGTTGGACTTGCTGTGTTTCACTATTTTGTTGGCAAAAGCGAGGTCGCTCAACTGTTCCGGCACAGGCGTCACGATGGTGACGGGCGTCATGTCAGTCGGTTTTTCGGTCGAAAGGTCTTTATCCTGATATATTAAGCCGTTCAACACCGAACGATATTGCTGTTTTTCAGTCAAAACGGTTTTTTGTCGCAGCAAAATCCTGTTTTTCTTGGCTTGCAGCAAGGCGACGGCTTCGGGTGCAAAGGATGGCGCTATCAGCACTTCGTAGAAAATCTTGTCTATTTCCGTTGCCGTGGCTGCGTCTATCTCGCGGTTGGCTATCAACACCCCGCCAAAAGCGGATACGGGGTCGCCTGCCAAGGCTTTTTCCCATGCTTTCAGCAGATTGTTATCGGTTGCCAATCCGCAAGCGTTGTTGTGTTTGAGAATGGCGAAAGTAGGCTCGTCGAAATCGGCAATCAGATTGACGGCTGCGTCAATATCCAACAGATTGTTGTAAGACACTTCCTTGCCGTTCAATTTCTCGAACAAAGCATCGAAATCGCCGAAATAAAATCCTTTTTGATGCGGGTTTTCGCCGTAGCGAAGCGTCATGCCGTCGGTGAAACTCTGTTTAAAAACGGGTTCGTTCTGTTCGCGGTTGAAATAGTTGAAAATAGCCGTGTCGTAATGCGATGATACGTTAAACGCGGCAGTGGCGAACTTCCGGCGGTCTTCAAGGTCGGCGTCGCCGTTTTTTTCGTCCAGCAAGGTCTGCAAAGGTGCATATTCGCGCTTGGACGGCACAATCAGCACGTCCTTGTAATTTTTTGCGGCTGCACGAATCAACGAAATGCCGCCAATATCAATCTTTTCAATAATATCTGCATCGGGTGCGCCGGATGCAACGGTCGCTTCAAAGGGATACAAATCCACTATCACCAAATCAATGTCGGGGACAGCATATTTGGCGGCTTCTTCGCGGTCTTTGGCTTCGTTACGGCGATAAAGGATACCGCCAAACACCTTCGGATGCAGTGTTTTCACGCGACCGCCGAAGATGGAAGGATAATCCGTCAACGATTCCACAGAGGTGACCGGCACTCCAAGCCCTTCTATGAAACTTTTCGTACCCCCTGTCGAGTATATTTTTACTTGCAAATCATGCAATTTCTTGACAATATTTTCCAGATTATCTTTATGATAAACGGAAATCAACGCAGACTTAATTTTCTTTGTGCTACTCATTATTATTATATCGTGATATAAGCCCGCAAAAGTACGAAAAAAATGTTTATATCAAACGTTAAGTGTCATTTTTTTTTACGATTGTTTCAAACACGCTGCTTCAAATAGCCGTCTATCCCTGCTGCGGCTTTCCTTCCGTCGCCCATAGCAAGGATAACGGTGGCGCCGCCCCGCACTATATCGCCGCCTGCAAAAATATCGGGAATGCCGGTTTGCATGGTATCCTGATTGACCACCAGAGTGCCCCATTTGCTGGTTTCCAATGCGGGAAGCGCTTTTGCGATGAGCGGATTGGGCGATACGCCTATGCTCACCACCACCAAATCGGCGTCCATCAGGAACTCAGAGCCTTTCATCGGCACAGGACGGCGGCGTCCCGAAGCGTCTGGTTCGCCAAGTTCCATTTTTTGCAGCCTCATCTGCGACACTCGCCCTTTTTCGTCAGCCAGATATTCAATGGGATTATGCAGGCACAAAAATTCTATGCCTTCCTGTTGCGCATGGTGAATCTCTTCCTTGCGGGCGGGCATTTCGTCCATGGAACGCCGATAGACAATCACAGCACGCTCTGCACCCAATCTTTTGGCGGTGCGCACACTATCCATCGCCGTGTTGCCGCCGCCTATCACCGCTACATTCTTGCCGCTCAGCACAGGCGTATCGAACCCCGCACGAGTAGCGCCCATCAGGTTCACCCGCGTCAGGTATTCATTGGAAGAGTAAATGCCGATATAATTCTCGCCGGGGATATTCATGAAATTGGGAAGTCCCGCACCGCTGCCTATGAAAAAGGCTTTGAAACCTTCGGCGCGAAGTTCGTCGAAACTGCTTGTCCTTCCTGCTATGAAATTCGTTTCAAAACGGACGCCCATCTTGCGCAGATTCTCTATTTCCACGTCCACAATGATATTGGGAAGACGAAATTCGGGAATACCGTATTTCAGTACCCCGCCAATCTCGTGCAGCGCCTCAAACACAGTTACCTCGTAGCCTGCTTTTGCCAAATCGCCGGCGGCAGCCAGCCCTGCCGGACCGGAACCTACCACCGCCACTTTGATATGGTTGGATGGCGCCACTGCGGGAACGGATATTTCGCCCGAAGAGCGTTCGTAATCTGCCGCAAAGCGTTCCAGATTGCCGATAGCCACGGCAGGTTTCTTCAACTTCTGCGTGTAGAAACATTTTGACTCGCATTGTTCTTCCTGCGGGCACACACGTCCGCAAACCGCCGGCAAGGCATTGGTCTCTTTCAGGCTGCGGGCGGCGTCCAAAAATTGCCGTCCTTCAATGTATTTGATAAATTTCGGAATGTTGATATTCACCGGACAACCGCTGATACAGGTAGGGTCGGCGCAATCAAGGCAGCGTACAGCCTCGCCCACAGCCTGTTCTTCACTCAATCCGCAATTCACTTCCAAATGATTGCCAGCCCGCACAATGGCGTCCTGTTCGGGCATTTTTACCCGTTCGCGTTTGGTGCGTTCCGCCGCTTTGACCGATTGGCGCAATGCTTCACGCCATGATTGGCTGCGCTCGGCTTTTAAATATTCAGATAGATTTGTCATTTTTCTGTCCGGTTATTGATTGTTGAGATGAGCAAGATATTGTTGATATGCTGCGGTTTCCTCATCTTTGTAGGCGCTGAGGCGTTGCAGCATTTCGTCGAAATCCACCTGATGGGCGTCAAATTCGGGTCCATCGACACATACGAATTTGGTTTGCCCGCCAACGGTACAGCGACAGGCGCCGCACATACCGGTGCCGTCCACCATGATGGTGTTGAGGCTGGCTAAGGTAGGGATATTGTATTTTTTGGTGAGCAATGACGCAAATTTCATCATGACGGCGGGACCTACCACCACACATTGGTCAACTTTTTCCCGCTGTATCACCGTTTCCATGCCTTCTGTGACCAAGCCCTTGACGCCGCGCGAACCGTCGTTGGTGACGACTATCAGTTCATCGGAATAAGCAGCCATGCCTTCTTCGTAAATCACCAATTCGGCAGTACGAGCAGCCAACACTGTGATAACCCTGTTTCCTGCCTGTTTTAAAGCCTGCACAATAGGATACAACGGCGCTACACCGACGCCGCCGCCTGCACACAGCACCGTGCCTACTTTCGCGATATGAGTGGCATTTCCCAATGGTCCTACCACGTCATGCACGTAATCGCCTTCCTGCATGGCAATCAACTTCGCCGACGTGCACCCCACCTGCTGTATAATCAGCGTGATGGTGCCTGCTTCGATATTCGACTCGGCAATGGTGAGCGGTACACGCTCGCTACCGTTCGCCGGACGGACGATGACAAAATGACCTGCCTTTCTGCCGGCAGCAATGCGCGGCGCCTCTATTTCCATCCGGACTACATTGCCGGAAAGATGCTTCTTTGTGATGATTTTATTCATATTTAACTCATGAATTTCGGGCGGCAAAGGTACAAAAAAGATGAATGTTTTTGTCACTTCGTAATTAATTATTTATCTTTGCCGTCGTATTTCTGTATTTCAGATGAGGTTTTTATATCATTTCGGAAAATATTATTTGTTGGTGGGGAAAGCCTTTTCCAAGCCGGAAAAAGTTTCCATCTATTATCGCAGAGTGCTGAAAGAGATTGAGTTGTTAGGACTGAACTCTTTGGGCATTGTTGCGCTGATTTCGGTATTTATCGGCGCGGTCATTACCATGCAGACAGCCTACGACATTGAAAACCCGTTCATTCCCGATTACCTGATTGGCTTGACTGCCCGAGACACCATGCTGCTGGAATTTTCGTCCACAATGATTGCCCTGATACTTGCCGGAAAGGTCGGTTCGAGCATATCGTCGGAAATCGGCACCATGCGCGTCACCGAACAGATTGACGCATTGGAAATCATGGGGGTTAATTCGGCTGCTTACCTGATTCTTCCGAAAATCATTGCCAATGTGTTCTTTTTTCCTCTTCTTGCCATCATGAGCATGGTGATAGGCGTATTCGGCGGATGGTTGGTGTGCATCCTGCTGAATGTCATCTCGCCCGAAGATTTTATCACAGGCATCCGCTATGCCTTTATTCCCTATTATGTTTATTATTCCTGTGTGAAAATGGTGTTTTACGCTTTCATCATATCCACCGTACCCGCCTATCACGGCTACTACGTGGAAGGCGGTTCGCTCGAAGTAGGCAAGGCAAGCACCCGCTCGGTGGTTTATTGCAGCATCCTGATTCTTTCTGTTGATGTAATTCTCACTCAATTATTATTGTCATGATAGAAGTAAAAGATGTAGTGATGGCTTTTGGGGATAAGACAGTGCTCAATCACGTGTCCACCGTCTTTGACCGCGGCAAAACCAATTTAGTCATCGGCAGAAGCGGCTCGGGCAAAACGGTACTGCTGAAATCCATTGTCGGATTGGTGCAGGTGACCTCAGGGGAAATTTGGTATGATGGCGCCCTCTTCAATAAGATGGATTTTGCGGGACAGAAGGAAATCAGGCAGCAGATAGGCATGATTTTTCAGGGCAGCGCCTTGTTCGATTCTCTGAATGTAGAGCAAAATGTGATGTTTCCGCTTGAAATGTTCACCCATTTGAGCACGAACGAGAAATTAGAACGTGTAAATTTTTGTCTGCGCCGCGTCAATTTAGAGAATGTCAATCATCTGACGCCTGCCGAACTGAGCGGCGGCATGAAGAAACGTGTAGCCATTGCCCGCGCCATTGCCATGAATCCTAAATATCTGCTATGCGATGAGCCTAATTCGGGACTTGACCCGCAAACGTCCATCATCATTGACAATCTGATAAAAGAAATCACGGAAGAGTACAACATTACTACGATTATTAACACCCACGACATGAATTCGGTGCTCGAAATCGGCGAGAAAATCACTTTTATTTACGAAGGACGCATCGAATGGGAAGGCACCAAGGACGACATTCTTCATTCCCAAAACCAATATGTGGACAATTTCGTGTTCGCATCGGGTATGGGAAAGAAAATCAAGAATATGATGTAATTTTGAATGATTACGTTTTCAAATTTTACTGATTATTTTCTGTGGTGAACCATGTTTTTTTGAATTCCCCCCAAAAAATATTTTTTGTTCTCAAAATAATATCTACCTTTGTCCTTGATTTTTGGTGTGGATATTTCCGTTCGGGGATATTCATGAAAAGGGAATCAGGTGTAAATCCTGAACAGACCCGCTGCTGTAAGCTTCACCAAAGTCTTTGAGCAATACTCAAATCCACTGGTCTTTTTCCCCTCTGAGGGG
>JAISKR010000311.1 GCA_031260845.1 Bacteroidales bacterium | reverse complement strand
GATGGCATTGAATTCTCCGACCGCACCGGAAAATGGAACCCCCAAATCTCTTGCCCGTGATTTCGTCATCTTTGTTCCCTCCGTAAATGTTTGACCCGCATATCAGCTGCCCGTGACCTCCTTGTAGGAGGGAAATCCGTCGATTGACTCCGCGCTCGCGATGCTGTTGTTGATCGCTTTGATCAGCACATCGGACGCCGCCAGACCCACACGATCGACCAGCGTATTCCAATCCGTTTTAAGCTCCACACTTTTTTCTCCCCTAAAATGAAGGTGAAAGGGTGATGCTTCCAATTATCCGGACGTCTAAGTAATTCATAATTAAATAATAGTATGGCAAAAGAAGTTGCTGGATTAATTAAATTGCAAATAAAGGGCGGCGCAGCCAATCCATCGCCTCCGGTAGGACCTGCATTAGGTTCCAAAGGGGTGAATATCATGGATTTCTGCAAACAGTTCAATGCCCGTACGCAAACGATGGCTGGAAAGGTGATACCTGTGGTGATAACCGTTTACGCGGACAAATCATTCGAGTTCATCACCAAAACGCCTCCGGTGCCCGTTCAATTAATTGAAGCATCCAAGGTAAAAGGCGGTTCGCCCGAACCCAACCGTAAAAAGGTAGGCTCGGTGAACTGGCAGACGGTGGAAGAGATTGCAAAAGATAAAATGCAGGACATGAACGCCTTCACTTTGGACGCCGCCATGAAAATGGTTGCCGGAACCGCCAGAAGTATGGGTATTACCGTTACAGGTGACGCTCCTTTTAAATAACAAATAAAGTTGACAGACAAAATGGCAAGACTTACAAAAAACAGGAAGTTAGTTTTAGAAAAGATTGACCCTGCCAAGACATACGATTTGTCGGAAGCTGCCGCCTTACTGAAAGACATTACCACGCAAAAGTTCGACGCATCGGTGGACATAGACGTCCGTTTGGGCATTGACCCCCGCAAGTCGAATCAAATGGTGCGTGGTGTGGTATCGTTGCCTCACGGCACCGGTAAGCAAGTCCGTGTATTGGTACTCTGCACCCCCGAAAAAGAAGCCGAGGCAAAAGAAGCCGGAGCCGACCATGTGGGTTTGGACGAATACATTGAAAAAATCAAGGGCGGTTGGACCGACGTGGATGTCATCATCACCATGCCGGCTGTAATGGGAAAGATAGGCGCACTGGGGCGCGTGCTCGGTCCTCGCGGACTGATGCCCAACCCCAAAAGCGGTACCGTGACCATGGAAGTAGGCAAAGCGGTGGCTGAGGTAAAACAGGGCAAGATTGATTTTAAAGTCGACAAATTTGGTATCGTGCATACTTCAATCGGAAAAGTATCATTTACACCGGATAAAATTGTGGACAATGCGAAAGAGTTTATGAGCACAATTCACAAACTGAAACCGTCAGCAGCCAAGGGCACTTACGTGAAGAGTATTTTTCTCTCCACCACGATGAGCCCCGGACTGAAAGTAAACACTAAATCCGTTGAAGAATAACTGTTTAATCTAAAAATACGAAGCGATCAACATGAAGAAAGAAGAAAAAGGACAGATTATTGATGGGCTGGTAGAGCAGATTAACAGTTACCCACATATCTACATTGCAGATACGTCGGGACTAAATGCGGCTGATACCAGTGCGTTGCGCCGTTTGTGCTTCGGCAGGGGAATCAAATTGGTTGTTGCAAAGAACACCCTTTTGAAAAAAGCCCTTGAACAAGCCGACGGACAGTACGAAGAACTCTATGGGGTGTTGAAAACACCGACGTCAGTGTTGTTCTCCAACGAGAGCAGCACACCCGCAAAACTTATAAAAGAATTCCGCAAATCGCACAATCGCCCCTTGTTGAAGGCGGCATACGTGGAGGAATCGGTTTATGTTGGTGAAAACCAATTGGAAGTTTTGGCTACGATTAAGTCGAAGAACGAATTGATAGGCGACATTATACTTTTGTTGCAATCGCCTGCCAAGAATGTTGTATCGGCATTACAATCAGGCAGTCATCTCCTTGCCGGATTGGTAAAAACATTATCGGAGAAAGAATAAATAGTAGTTAATAATTTAAAATCATATCACAATGGCAGATATTAAAGCGTTAGCAGAACAATTAGTCAACCTTACCGTAAAAGAAGTAAACGAGTTGGCACAAGTGCTTAAAGACGAATACGGAATCGAACCGGCAGCAGCAGCAGTTGCAGTAGCAGCTCCCGCAGCAGGCGGCGATGCTCCCGCAGCAGAGGAAAAATCATCCTTCGATGTTATCCTCAAATCGCCCGGCGGCGCCAAACTCCAAATCGTCAAATTGGTGAAAGAGTTGACCGGTCTTGGTTTGAAAGAAGCCAAGGAATTGGTGGACGCAGCACCCAAGGCAGTGAAGGAAGGCGCTTCCAAAGAAGAAGCCGAATCCATCAAAGCACAATTGGAAGAAGCAGGAGCCGAAGTAGAGTTGAAATAAACCTGCTCCCTCTGAATAATAAAAGGCTTGGAAACCACCGGTTTTCAAGCCTTTTTGTGCTTATAAACAATTTTTCAAAAAATAATTTTCAAAAAAAACATTGCAATTACATGAAAATTTTCTACTTTCGTGCCGTAAACAAATCAATAAAAATTAAATAACCTGAACAAACCTTTGTTTTCTCTTGCTGTGTTATGCGCTGTAATTGTTGCTGTTAGCGGATGCTTATCCACAACGTCTGAGTCTAAATCCGACTGTCGGAAAAAAGAAATTTATGAATGGCGCGTCTATACGCTCACCAAAGACAGCGCGGCTTTGGATGAGTTTTTTCAAAATGCGCTTATCCCTGCTTACAACCGTCTGGGCGCAACGGTAGGCGCTTTCAAGCCTTTTCGACCGGAAGAACCGGCAGCACGCTACCTTTTATTCGTGTATCCCGACCTGAACGCCTTTCACAAGGCAAAGACAGATATATGGAAAGATGAAGCGTTTGCGAAAACGGCACAGCCATTTTATGACAGCACCGCTCCCAATCCGCTTTATAGCGATTTCACGAGTTATCTGTGCGAGGCGTTTGACAAGATTCCGCAAATGCGGCAGCCGGATAAAGACCGGACACTGTTTGAGTTTCGGCGCTACCATAGCCCCAACGAGGAAGCCAACCAACGTAAAATAAAAATGTTTAACAAAGACGAAATTGACGTATTTGACAAAACAGGCGTCAATTCGGTATGCTACGGCGAAATACTGGCAGGCAGCGAGATGCCGGCTATCATCTACCTTACATGGTACAAAGACGTGCCTGCGCATGACGAAGCATGGAAAAATTTTGTTAATCACGACGACTGGAAGCGTATCAGCAAATTGCCGGAATATGCTTACACAGCCACAAGGAATGTGAGCGTGTGGCTTTTACCTTTGGAATATTCTCAGTTTTAACTGTTTAAATAAAAAAAGATGAAAATAGATGCAGTAATCGGCATAGATATAGGCGGAACCTTTACAAAATATGCCGTCATTGACCTGTTGGCAAACGTGCTTGCAGAAGGCTCAATGCCCACCGACGCCGCGGATACCCTCGACGAATACCTTGATGCTTTGAGCAAATCGCTGAAAGCAGTTATCAACAAAGTGGCTGATAAAGCGGATATTAAAGGGATAGGTATTGGTGCGCCTTGCGGCAACTACAAAAGCGGTAGCATTGAATACGCCGTCAACCTGAAATGGACACAAGGGAAAGTAGTACCTGTGGTGGAACTGCTGCAAAAGGCGTTCTCGCTGCCTGTCGCTATCACCAATGACGCCAATGCGGCTGCTTTGGGCGAAATGATTTACGGCGGCGCAAAGGGCATGAAGGATTTTATCCTGATTACCTTGGGAACCGGTCTGGGCAGCGGTTTGGTAACGAATGGCGAATTATTATACGGTCATGATGGCTTCGCCGGCGAGATAGGACACGTTCGCGCTCATGCAAACGGGCGTGTATGCGGATGTGGTCGCCGTGGTTGCCTTGAAACCTACGTCAGTGCGCCCGGCATTGTACGGACAGTATTTGAATTGCTTGCAGAATACAACACTCCGAGTGAATTGCGCAGATATGCCTTCAATGACCTGACTTCCGAAATTATCTATCAGGCGGCAACCCGTAATGACTACATTGCGTTGAAGGCGTTTGAAGAAACGGGGAAAATATTGGGCATTAAATTAGCCGACGCCGTGGCACACACCGCTCCCGAAGCGATATTCCTTTTCGGCGGCTTGGCAAAAGCAGGCGATTATATCCTCAAACCGACGCGCGAAAGTTTTGAAAATAACCTGTTGAAAAATTACCAAGGCAAGATTCCGATTCAAATATCCTCCCTGCCGGAAGGAAATGTAGCAGTATTGGGCGCAAGCGCTTTGATTTGGAACGAAATCAATAAAAAGTAAAACCAACGTAAGAGGCGGATGCTATACCGGCGTATTCATAATCAAATGAATACCGTAAGTATTACGAACAAAAACACGATAATGCTTGTGATTATATGCACTATTTTAAATTGTTTGCGGTATTTGGCATTTTGGGGATAATTAGCCTTTCGTTTATAATAATAAGTATATATGACACAAAAAGTGATAACAAAAACAGAAAGACAGAGATACCAAATGAGATGGGGATTCTTTGTGAATAAAGATACAATACGTTCCATTTTCGATAGTTTTTAATTCGATTTAATTCCAACTACTCTTCACTTTATCCAACATCGGCTTGTTTTGGTAGCCGTGTTGACCGAACAGTATGTTAAATCCGGTTCTGATAACCACTTCCTTCTGACGTTCGGGAATAAATGATATTTCCTTTTTGTCATCAAATTT
>JAISKR010000306.1 GCA_031260845.1 Bacteroidales bacterium | reverse complement strand
CGACGAAAAAACGGTCGCGGAAGGCTTCGGACTGAAAAACCTTCGCGACCGCGTAACATCCTGCAACGGAAAAATAGATATAGTCACCGCCCCCGGCAAAGGCGCAGAAATTACCGTTGAAATAATGGTTAATGGTTAATTATAAATGATTAATGACGATAAACGAAGAACAATGAATCACAACCGAATCACAATGTATCACAATTATCTGAACCACGATTTTCATAAGATTTTCTTGATTACCAAGATAGAAACGATACAATTGTATCACAATGTATCACAACTGTATAACAATGAATCACAACCGTATAACAATATATAACAACCTATAACAATATATAACAACCGTATAACCCCCTATCCCCCCATGATAACCCTTCAAATAGTTGACGACCACAAGATGGTGGTAAATAGCCTGAGTCAGTTGATAACCGAATCGGGTGTAGCCACGGTCACCGATGTGTATTACAATCTGGCGTCTTGCCGCGAGGGCTTGGCACAAGCCTTGCCCGACGTGTTGTTGCTCGACATTGGCTTACCCGACGGCGATGGCGTGGATTTTTGCGCCGAGATAAAAAAGATATATCCCGAATTGAAAATCATCATGCTGACCACCTATAAGGAATTTAGCATCGCCAAACGCGCTTTGCACAGCGGTGCGCTGGGTTACATCCTGAAAAACGCCGAAAGCGAGGAGATGCTTGCCGGTATCAAAACGGTAAGCCGTGGTGAACAGTTTCTTTGCGAGGAGATAGACCTTCTGCTGCGAGAAAAAAGGAGCGAAGGGGTTGTGTGGCTTTCCAACCGCGAAAAGGAAATCCTGAAACACATTGCCGACGGCTGCACCACCAAAGAGATAGCAGACCTCATCTTCCGCGACGTAGAAACAGTCCGCACCTACCGACGACATCTGCTCATCAAACTTGACGCCAAAAATACCGCCGAAGTAGTGAAAAAAGGATACGAAATGAAGTTGGTATGGTAACCGGTTAAAACCCAACACACCCCAATGAGAAAAATATTCGTATGTTTGTTTCTTAAAAAGAAATGTTTACCTTTGTGCATTCATGCCAAGTTGAAATAAGTATGATAAGCGAATGAATTATATATCGTTGGAAATACGTTCACCAAAAGAAATAATAGAATATGGAAACGAAAGTTAAAAAACAGGAAAAAGAGTTTGATACCGTCCAAACTTTCAGGGAAATAAAGGAAAAAATTTCGATGGAGTTGGTTGGTAAATCGGCTGCTCAAATAAAAGAATATTTGAGAGAAAACAGTTTAAAATTTCAAGTTCAATAAAACAGGTAGAAACGCGATTAATCGCAATTTTACTAATTTATTTAAACCCCATTGCGCCATACACTTTGCCTTCGAGCACTGCCGGCACGATAAACAGGTTGTTGCGCGAATCATAAAGAAATTCGGCAGGTCCGCTCATTTTTTCGGTGAATTTCATCTCGCCGTTTTCGCCGTTGTCCAAACGATGCCAGCGAATAACGCCGCGTTTGGCAAAATCCACCCAGTCGCCGAAATACAGTTTGTTGCCTGCCAACGCTAATCCCCAGAGATAGCCCTCGCAGCCGTCAATCTGCTCGCTTTTGAGTTTTTTCATGTCGATGATGCTGATTTTCCCGTTGGGCAGGCTATCCGTGCCCCAACTGCTGACGTACATCTTATCCTTTTCAATCAGCAGGCTGTTGGGCGCTGTGATTTCCGTCCATAGCCGGTATTTTCCGGAAATGTCCACTTTAAAGATGGCATTAATGTCTGTTGCCGACACATACAGCGTGTTGTTGTCCGCAAACACAATGCCGGAGAGTTGTTGGGTTTTTTCGGCGGCGAAACTTAAATCCAGCACCTTCTTTTTTGTTTGCAAATCGAAGCCGAGCAGCCTGTCCACATCGCAAACGTACAGTACGCCTTGCGACGCCGCTATTCCGTGCGGACTATCCAAGCCTGCAATGTATTTCATCGTCACCTCTTCCTGACTGCCGTCACTTTTGGTGCGGGATATGTAGCCGTCGCCATCCTTGCCGGTAAATCCGGCGCCGGCATTGGACAGGTAATAATAACCGCCGTACTGCACAATGCTTACAGGCGAATCAAAGCCCCGAAAACTATACAAATCCTGCGAAAAAACGCTGAACAACGGAGCAAACAGACAAATGGCTATGATAAATAAACGATTTCCAATCATGATTTAATTTTTTTAATCAACATACAAATTTCGTTCCAAATTTTAAATTACCTTTGTGCCGCACGTATTATTGATATTTTTAAGTTAAATTTTAATTTCTTGTTATCATGAACAGACTGTTTTTACTGATTATTTGCGTTTTATGTTCTGCGGCTGCATCCGCTCAGGACATACCATTGCCCGAACCGGTGCGCACAGGCGGAATGCCGTTGATGGATGCTTTGAGCAACCGCCGGACTATCAGGGCTTATTCGGACAAAGCGATAGAGCCTCAAACGCTGGCTAATCTGCTGTGGGCGGCTTACGGTTTCAACCGCGAAGACAAACGGGTGGTGCCTTCATCGCAAGACCGGCAGGAGATTGATTTGTACGTTGTAGTGAAGGAAGGCGTCTATCTGTACGACGCCAAAGCCAACAAATTACTGCTTCGTGTGAAAGGCGACCACCGGAAAGACACAGGCAGTCAGGATTTTGTTGCCGGCGCACCGCTCAACTTGTTGTTCGTAGCCAATTTGGACAAGGCGTCGAACCACGACGCCGCTTGCACGGATTGCGGATTCATTTCGCAGAATGTCTATCTGTTCTGCGCTTCCGAAAAGATGGCAAGCGTGGTACGAGGAGGAATCAACAAAGTCAATATACACAAAATCCTTCAATTGACTGATAAACAGGAAGTGCTGCTGGCACAAACCGTAGGATTTCCACAATAAACAAGCATACAGATGAGGAACGCCGTTATCTACGGTATTTTGCTGCTGTTGTTGGTTGCAGGTTTCCTGTTGGTGCTGTTTTCCGGCAACATAGCCATTCCATTCAAGGATATGGTCGGCATTTTATTGACCGGCGAAAATTCTACCGGCGAATGGATTACCATTGTGCGCGAATTTCGCCTGCCCAAGGCTGCCACTGCGGTATTGGCAGGTGCGGCACTAAGCGTTAGCGGCTTGCAGATGCAAACGGTCTTTCGCAACCCGCTGGCAGGTCCTTATGTGCTGGGCATCAGCGCAGGAGCAACGCTCGGCGTGGCTTTGGTGATGATGGGCATCTCTACGGTCGGAATGTCGGGCATGATGAGCAACTGGGCAATCGTGTTTGCCTCTTTCTTGGGCGCCGCCGCAGTGTTGATGCTGATATTTGCCGTGTCACTGCGCATCAAAGACGTGATGACCATCCTGATTCTCGGCATTATGTTCGGAAGCATCACCTCATCCCTCATCAATGTGCTGCAATATTTCAGCAACGAAAGCCTGCTGAAATCCTTTACCGTATGGACAATGGGAAGCCTTCATTCGGTCACGTCATCGCAACTGAGCGTGCTGATTCCGTGTGTTACTGTCGGTTTGGCGGTGTCGCTGCTGAGCGTCAAAAGCCTCAATGCGTTGCTGTTGGGCGAAAACTACGCCCGCAGTCTGGGGGTAAACGTCATCGTAGCGCGTTTGACCATATTTTTCAGCACCGGAATCTTAGCGGGAAGCGTTACCGCCTTTTGCGGTCCCATCGGATTCATTGGTATTGCAGTGCCTCACATTTGCCGAATGCTCTTCCGCACTGCCGACCAGCGTATTCTGTTCTTTGCCTGCATCATCACGGGCGCTATTGTCATGCTTGCCTGCGACCTTATTTCGACGCTTCCAGGCAACGGTATTGTGCTGCCTGTCAATTCGGTGACGGCTTTCATCGGCATCCCCATCATCATTTGGATTATTGTCGGTAACCAGCGTATGTCGTCGCTGATGTAGTTTTTTTGTACATTTTTTGCGGAATGATGTGTATCTTTGCGGCTCATTTCGGAATGATGTTGGAGTACGAAGCATATATGCACCGCTGTTTGGAACTTGCGCGGTTGGGAGCCGGATATACCGCCCCAAACCCGATGGTGGGCTGTGTCATTGTGCATGAGGGGCGTATTATCGGGGAAGGTTGGCACCGGCAATGCGGAGAGCCTCATGCAGAGATGAATGCCATCCGCTCGGTACAGCAAAAACAGTTACTTCCGCACTCTACCTTGTTTGTCAATCTTGAACCTTGCGCTCACGTTGGCAAGACGCCGCCCTGTGCCGACCAAATCATTGCAAAACGCATTCCGCAGGTGGTTGTCGGCACCGTTGACCCCAATCCATTGGTGGCAGGCAAAGGCGTTGAACTTTTACGCAATGCCGGATGCCGCGTCACTACCGGAGTATTGGAAGAGGAATGCAATCGTCTGAACGTTCGGTTTATGACTGTTCACAAGCAGCACCGTCCTTACGTGCTGCTCAAATGGGCGCAGACAGCCGACGGATTCATCGACCTTATTCGGAACAATACGCTTTCCGCACGTCCCACATGGATTACCGGCGAGTATGAGCGGACATTGGTGCATAAGTGGCGTTCGGAAGAAAGCGCCATCATGGTAGGCGCCAATACGGCGCTGATGGACAATCCGATGCTCAATATCCGCCAATGGACAGGCAAACAGCCTCTGCGCATCGTCATTGACCGCACACAGCGGCTTCCGGCATCCTTGCACCTTTTCGACGGCAGCCAGCCAACCTTGGTTTTTACCGAGAAAGTTGTCAATGCCTTGCCTGCTGTGGATTATGCTGTCGTTCCTTTCGATAATCGGCTTCCAATCCATGTACTCAACGAACTGTACCGTCGCAATATCGCATCGGTGCTGATTGAGGGCGGCGCTCAACTGCTGCAAAGTTTCATCAATGCCGGTTTATGGAACGAAGCACGTATTTTTACAGGAAAAATGCGCTTTGGAAACGGCATTCCTGCACCTGAAATCAACGGAAAATTTTGCGAAAAATATAAAATGCACGATAGTGAATTGCAGATATTTGAAAATAAATTACCTTTGCACCGAAAAATAAATAAACATGATACCTATTGAATTGTATTTGGCAGTGAGTCTGCTTATGTTTTTTATCGGCATATACGGGTTTATCGCACGAAAAAACCTGATAGCCATTCTTATTTCGATTGAGTTGATGCTCAATGCGGCAGAAATCAATTTCAGCGTATTCAACCGTTACCTGTATCCGCAGGGAATGGAAGGAATGTTTTTCACGCTGTTCGGCATTGCCATTACAGCCGCCGAAACCGCAGTGGCTATCGCCATCATCATCAATGTTTACCGCAATCTTCACAATGTTGACGTGCGACATATTGACAGCATGAAGGGTTAATTCACAAATATTGCTGATTCATTGAATCCCAAGATACTTCATATCAAAATTATCCATTGGATAACAGAAAACATACCGCAACAACGGCTGATTATTTTGTTGAGCGCTCTGATTGGAATAGTGACGGGATTAGCGGCAGTGTTGCTGAAAAATACAGTCCATCATCTGACTAATTTTTTCACGGATACCATTTATCAACATTCGGCATTCTGGCTGTTTTTCGCGCTTCCCTTTACGGGAATACTGATTACGGTACTGTTTGTGAAAACTTTTGTGAAAGAGGACATTGTTCACGGCATCACGCGGATATTGTTTGCCATATCGAAGAAAAACAGTCATCTGAAATCGCATAATATGTATTCGTCTCTCGTCGGTTCTTCGCTTACGGTGGGCTTTGGCGGTTCGGTGGGCTTGGAATCGCCTATCGTGCTGACCGGTTCTGCCATCGGCTCGAACATTGGGCAGTGGTTTCGCATGAACTACAAGGTCACCACCCTGCTGATAGGATGTGGCGCGGCTGCTG
>JAISKR010000295.1 GCA_031260845.1 Bacteroidales bacterium | reverse complement strand
GGAAATTAACTATTTATCGCCAAATAAACTTTATTGTGATACATTCTCGATTTCCACCCCGTCATCCGTCACGTTAAGATTCATCGTTGCGCCCATCACAATCGGGTTGTTCACGCCGCCATGTCCTGCCGGAAAGTCAAATGCCAGAGGGAAATCGTATTCTTCCACCTGTTCGCGAATAATTTCGCAGGCGGTTCTGCCGAAAGACGGGGTAGTGTCCTTCATATTGCTCATGCTGCCCACCAACAAACCTTTCAAAGCGGCTAACTGACCGCTGAGCCGCAACGAGTTCATCATTCTGTCCAAGTGATACAGACTCTCGTTTACTTCCTCAATAAACAGGATGCGCCCTGCGGTTTGGCATTGGTAGGGCGAACCGTTCAGGCTGCACAACACAGACAGGTTGCCACCGGTAACAGGCGCCACCGCCTGTCCCTGCCGATTGAGCGGATGCGCCGACAGGTGATATTCCGGCATTTTCCCAAACAACGTGCTGCGCAGGTCTTCCCAATAGGGCAATGCCGGACTGCCTTCGGATAAATCAATGGGCATGGCGCCGTGAACGGCGAGTTGTTGCAGGTTTTGATTCCAGTAAGTGAGCAATACGGTAATATCGCTGTAACCAATCAGCCATTTGGGTGGAAAATCACCGACACAGCGGTCGAGTGCAGGCAACAACCGTGCTGCGCCATAGCCGCCGCGGGCGCACCACACGGCTTTCACTTCCGGAAGGTGCATCATTTCTACCAAATCGTCCAAACGTTGTGCATCATTCCCTGCGAATATGCGGTCTTGCCGGTACAGGCTCTTTCCGAGCGCCACCTGCAAGCCCCACGATTGCAGCATCTGCACCGCCGGTTCCCACTGGTCGGGGCGGGCATAATACGCGGGCGCTATGATGCCTACGGTGTCGCCGTTTTGCAAAAAAGGAGGAATAATCATGATGATTTATTTTTTGCCAAAAATACAATAAAATACTCATTTGTAAATCTCATTTTTTTCATCTACGTTTGCACCCGCATTTAAAGCGTAATTAAATTTGTCATGAACGAAATATCCGAACTCATCATCCGGCTTGCAGGCGAGGCGGTTGCCTCTCTCTACGGAACACGTCTTGCAGGCGGGGAATTGCAGGTCACCCAAACCCGCAAGGAATTTGAAGGCGATTTTACCCTTGTGGTGTTTCCCCTGCTGAAAATTTCCAAACAGTCGCCCGAAGCCACCGCCATCGCTATCGGGGATTATTTGCAGACCAACGCAAGCGAAATAGCCCGTTTCAATGTGGTGAAAGGTTTCCTGAACATGGTGATAGCCGACCACGTATGGCTTCATTTCCTTTCGGAAACGGCTTTTGACGCACGGTACGGTACGCAAACCCCTGACGCCGGTCATATTTCCATGAAAATGATTGAGTATTCGTCGCCCAATACGAATAAACCCTTGCATTTAGGGCATATCAGGAACAATCTGTTGGGCTATTCGGTGTCGAAAATCATGGAAGCGGCGGGCAACAAGGTGGTGAAAGTGAATTTGGTGAACGACCGCGGCATTCATATCTGCAAATCCATGTTGGCATGGCAGAAATGGGGACATGGCGAAACGCCTGAAAGCAGCGGGCAGAAAGGCGACCATTTGGTGGGCGATTACTACGTGCGCTTCGACGTGGAATACAAAAAAGAAATAGAACAATTGGTGCAGCAGGGGATGGACAAGGATGAAGCCGCCCGCAAAGCGCCTTCTATCATTGAAGCGCAGGAAATGTTGCGCCGTTGGGAAGCGAAAGACCCCGAAACGATTGCCTTGTGGGAAAAAATGAACGGCTGGGTATATGCCGGTTTTGACGTCACCTATCAACGGCTTGGCGTGTCGTTCGACCGCATCTATCACGAATCGCAGACCTACCTGTTGGGCAAGGAAATAGTGGTGGAAGGGCTGAAACGCGGCGTCTTCTTCCGCAAAGACGACGGCTCGGTGTGGATAGACCTGACGGCAGACGGATTGGACGAAAAACTGCTGTTGCGTTCCGACGGCACTTCGGTGTATATCACGCAGGACATTGGTACTGCCTGCAAGCGTTTTGAGGAGTACGCCATCAACGAATTGGTGTATGTGGTGGGCAACGAACAGAATTACCATTTTCAGGTGCTGTCGCTTATCCTGAGCAAATTAGGTTACGAATGGGCAAAGACGCTGAAACACCTGTCATACGGTATGGTGGAATTGCCCAAAGGCATGGGCAAGATGAAATCGCGCGAGGGCACTGTCGTTGACGCCGACGAACTGATGGACGAGATGATAACCACTGCCCGCGATATGTCACAGGAATTGGGCAAATTGGACGAACTGACGCCCGAAGAAGCCGAAAAGATTGTGAAAATCATCGGTCTGGGCGCCTTGAAATACTTTATCCTGAAAGTTGACCCGCAGAAAAACATGGTGTTCAATCCCAAGGAGTCCATTGATTTCAACGGGAATACCGGTCCTTTCATTCAATACACCCATGCCCGCATCTGCTCTGTACTTCGCAAAGCCGGCGAGAACGGCGTCTTGACCGCTCAATCGGCAATTGATACGGACATTTCGCTCACCGGCAAGGAGGTTGCCTTGGTACATTCCCTCTACAACTATCCTGCTGTGGTGGCGGACGCTGCCGAAACGTACAGTCCGGCGCTGATAGCCAATTATGTGTATGATTTGGCGAAGGAATACAACCAGTTTTATCACGATTATTCCATTTTGAAGGAAGAAAACAAGGCTATCCGTTTGTTTCGCGTGTTGTTGTCGCAATACACCGCGCAGGTCATCCGCAATGCCTTGGAATTATTGGGTATCGAGGCGCCGGAGAGAATGTAGATAATTGTTAATGATTAATTGTTAATGGTTAATTGTTTCGTTTCCTGCGAGAAGTCCATGTTGGGAAACCTTTTCTGCATTTCGGCAATTTTAGCGAGATATGCGGTTTTGAAGGTGCGTGTGGCTTCGTTATGGTGAATAGGTCTGTGTTCTGAGGCTTTCACAATGTCATCCACCTTGTTCATGACGCGCACTGCATCATCTGAAAAATATGTAGTGCAGAAACGTTGCCAAATGTACTTTATCGCCAATGGGTTGGGATGCGTCATATCTTCGTCGTAGAAGCGGTAGTCGCGCAAATCGTCCTGCATGATTTCGTAGGCGGGGAAATAACAGGTATTCATATTTTTGTTGAGCCGCTCAACCGCCAGCAGCAGCGTTGCCTTGCTGAGTTGGTTTTCGTGGGCGTCGTCGCGCAGATGCCTGACCGGACTTACCGAAAACACAACCTGTACAGCAGGATTGATTTCCCGAAGCCGCGTAATTGTCCGCGCCCATGTTTCGCAAATCTCATCCGCCTCAGTGCGGATACGTTCAAAAGCATTTGTAGGGTAGTGATGGCAGTTGGCAACGATTTTGCCGTTTTCCTTCAAGCGATACGCCCACGCCGTGCCGAAAGTGACAAACAACCATTTGGCTTTTGCCAATTGCTGCCTGCCTTGCTGAAATTCCCCGTTAATCAACGCCAAGCAGTCGGTTTGTTCGGGCTGCGAAAATCTGCCGTGATGATCGAAACTAAACCAAAGGTCGTGGTCGTGGCGAAGTTCGCCCGCGCTGTATTCGTCCGCAGACAGCAGCCTGTCCAATTGCCGAGCAAGCGGGAAAGGGTGAAACACAATCCCGAAGGGATTGAGCGTTACATTGAATTTGAGCCGTTGCATCATCCGCCCAATATTTTCGGCAAAACACGAGCCTGTCATCAGCACAGGCGTGGAATAATCCGC
>JAISKR010000240.1 GCA_031260845.1 Bacteroidales bacterium | reverse complement strand
TACCTTCTTAATCAAAGGCGGAACGGTGATTGGCGTTGGCTCGCAAAGCATGGGCGGTCCATCGTCAGGCTCAACGCAAGGATATATCAGTCTGTCGGTGGCGGCGTCCACGCAACTTGGCGTAAAAAATGCGACAGATTGGATATTGCTCTATCAAGTACCCGCAGCCACAGGCGGAACAGGCGGTCAGGGTGGAATGGGCGGCGGCAGTTCGTTCACATTGCTGCTGTCATCGCCCCAATTTGTGAAAGGCAGTTCCTATTCGTTTTACAGCGGCGGCACGATTAGCGGCGGCGCCACCGTGAACGGTTACAACGTCGGCGGAACTTATTCCGGCGGAACGGGCAAATCACTTACGGTGAAATAGTTTTGTGAAATCTTCTTAATTTTGTCAAAATCGTGGTTTAAAGATAGTTCTACCGATACGTTTTCGGTGACATACCCGTATTTCGCTTAAAATATTTCCCGAAAAACGATTGCGAAGGAAAATTCAGTTCATCGCTGATTTGTTGAATCGTCATATTGGTGGATTTGAGAAGGGCTTTGGCTTCCAGAATCACATAGTCGTCAATCCATTCGCCCGCCGATTTGCCGCTGTTTTCCTTCATCACTTTCGACAAATGTTTGGGCGTAAGGCACAGTTTATCGGCATAAAATCCGATGTCGCGCTGTTCTTTGTAGTGCGCCTGCACGTGTTTCAGAAAATTATCCACCAAGATTCCCTGTTTCGATTTTTGTTCAGTATCGAGAGGCTTGTGATGCTCGTAACCCAATCCGTAAAACATTGCCAAGGTCAGGTGTTTGGCGATTTCCAAACGGCGGGGGTTATTTTTTATTCGCACTGTTTGTTTCATCATCGCATAGTAACTGAGCATCGCTTCCAACTCTTCGTCATTCAGCGGAATACATGGATTAGCGCGGACAGAAAGGGCAAGCGGAAACTGCTCGCGAAGATTCAAACTGTCGCCAAATCGCTTCGACATAACAATAAAAAGACCTGAAAAATCTTCGCTGAAATGCTCGTACTGCAAGATTTGGTCAGCGAGAACGATAACAAGGCAAGGCGCTTGGGTGGTAAAAGGTTTGAGATTGATTGCCCCGCGCGTCGTTCCCTTGATGCAGATGATGGCAGTCGTAACGTCCACCTTGAACGGATAATCGAAGACGTCTGTAATAATGGGGTTATCGAACAAAATAAAATCATTGTCAATGGAATCAATGCCTGCCCTGTTTTCCAACTCAGGACGCCAATTGAAGGGTAATATTTTCTTTTGCATGATTATTTTTTCTGCAAATATAGGATTATTTATTGAAAAACAATTCGTAAAAACGTATTTTTGACCAATGAAATAACTCTTTGACCTTAAATATTTGCATCATGCGACATTTTGACTAATTTTAAGACGTTTTAGACCTTTTTAGATGAGTGTTTAAATTTTGATTTGTTAATTGGAGAAAAAGATGTATCTGTGCAGCACAAATAAAAAGTTATGGCAACAATGACCTATACAGAAAGGAATATTGTCGATACTTATTCGATTTTATTCAACAATCTTAGTGATGTGTGCAAAATAGCGTTAGCTGATAGATTATCGAAGGCTGAGAATAAAGTTCAAGCGGCAGGCAATGGTCTTGCCGTTTTCGGGCAGGGACGACATTTTGCCCGTCATCAGGTTGATTTCCGTTAAAATTAGGTGTGCAAAGACAGGAATTTTCATTTTTTCATGTCAATAATTATTTTTTTGGCTCAAAATAATCTACCTTTGACGTGTCGAATTTAAGGTTTTTTGATGAGTAACGAGCAGGACGACATATTAAAAAAGGTAACTCACAGCGAGTATGAACACGGGTTTGTGACCGATATAGAAACGGAAACGATACCCAAAGGGCTGAATGAAGACGTTGTTCGTCTTATTTCGCAGAAGAAAGGCGAGCCTGAGTTTATGTTGAAGTTCCGTTTAGAGGCATTTCGCAGGTGGCAGAAGATGAAGATGCCGCAATGGGCGCATCTTACCATTCCTGAAATAGACTATCAGGATATCATCTATTATGCAGCGCCCAAGCAGCGCCCTGTATTGGAAAGCATAGACGAAGTGGACCCGGAACTTCGCAGAACATTTGAAAAATTGGGTATTCCGCTGGAAGAACAGAAACTTTTGGCAGGCGTAGCCGTGGACGCCGTTATGGACAGCGTGTCGGTAAAGACTACTTTCCGCGAAGAACTGGCAAAACACGGCGTCATTTTCTGTTCGTTCAGCGAAGCGGTGCGCGAGCATCCCGATTTAGTGCGGCAATACATGGGAACGGTGGTTCCGCCGAGCGATAATTATTTTGCGGCGCTCAACTCAGCCGTTTTCAGCGACGGCTCGTTTTGCTACATTCCCAAAGGCGTACATTGCCCGATGGAATTGTCCACCTATTTTCGCATCAATGCGGCAAACACCGGACAGTTTGAGCGAACGCTGCTGATAGCCGACGAAGGCGCTTACGTGTCGTACCTCGAAGGCTGCACCGCCCCACAGCGCGACGAAAACCAACTTCACGCCGCTATCGTGGAAATTGTGGTGATGAAAAACGCCGAAGTGAAATATTCCACCGTGCAAAACTGGTATCCGGGCGACAGGGAAGGCAAAGGCGGTATCTTCAACTTTGTCACCAAACGGGGCGTTTGCAAGGGCGACCATGCCAAAATATCGTGGACACAAGTGGAAACCGGCTCTGCCATCACGTGGAAATACCCCAGTTGCGTGTTGCAGGGCGACCATTCCAGCGGCGAATTTTTCTCGGTAGCGCTCACCAACAATTTGCAACAGGCGGATACCGGCACCAAAATGATACATATCGGCAAAAACACCCGCAGCCGCATCATTTCCAAAGGCATTTCCGCCGGGCGCAGCCAAAATAGTTATCGCGGTTTGGTAAAAGTACACGAACGCGCCGAAAATGTACGCAATTTCTCAAAATGCGATTCCCTGTTGCTCGGCGACCAATGCGGTGCGCACACCTTTCCTTACATGGAAGTGGCTAACGCATCAGCCATTGTGGAACACGAGGCTACCACCTCGAAAATCAGCGATGACCATCTGTTCTACTGCCAGCAGCGCGGCATTTCAGTAGAAGACGCCGTTGGACTGATTGTGAACGGCTACGCCCGCGAGGTAATCAACAAACTGCCGATGGAATTTGCGGTGGAAGCCCAAAAACTGTTGTCGCTTAATTTAGAAGGAAGTGTGGGATAAAAATCAATACGTTTCATCATGCAAAAGATAAAATTTCAGCATCATATTTTTGGGTTAGCCGTCAATTGTCTGTTGATATGCTTGGCTGCTGCCATCCTGTCCGGTTGCAATTCGCGGAAAAAGAACGTTCTGAAAGTCAATAAACCGATATTGTACAATCCGGCGTCCACGTCATTGCACCCGAATATCGGGGTTTTTCATTTGTCGGAAACAGAATCGCAAATGTTTATCTCGCTGAATACAAATGAATTGATTGTGAACGAAGCCAACGAAGAGCGGGTTCCCAAAGCGGAAGTGAAGATACATTACGAACTGTACGACTGCACCGAAACCGAAAACAATAAAATCGTCACCGACAGCGCCACTTTCTTCAATATACTGCAAATAAAAAAGACGCAGAAATCCGTCGTTTTTCCCATCACATTCCCTGCCGTGCAAGGGCGCCGCTATATGTTGTCGGTGCAGATGACAGACGTATTCAGGCGCAACACCATCCGCAAGTTTATCACGGTGAACAAAACCAACGAATTTTCCGGACAAAATTTCAGGGTGATAGCCCTCAACGGCTCGCCAAAATTGGATAATATGATTAACGAAAACGAAATTTTCAGGATTATCTACCAACGGCGACCTGTTGACAGCATTTTTATCAAGTATATGGCAGCGCCGGGCGCCATAGCCACCTCGCCGTTGTCATCCGCTTCCGCAGAAGCGTTGAAATTCAAAGCCGATTCGGTGTGGGTGCAGGCGTACAGCCCCACCACCAATTTCATGTTCGGATACGAAGGACTGTACCTGATTCAGACAGACACCATGCGTCAGGACGGCTTGCTGCTGATGAATTTCGGCGCGGCTTTCCCGAAAGAAAACCGTACCGCCAAGTTGGTGGAACCCATCAGTTATTTGGTGAACAATTCCGAATATCAAAAGTTGACGGAAGCGGGAAATCCCAAAAAAATGATGGATAATTTCTGGCTGGCTGCCACCGGCAGCACCGACAAGGCACGGATGCTGATTCGCGTGTTTTATACCCGTATGGGATACGCCAACCAGTATTTCACCGACGTGAAAGAAGGCTGGAAAACCGACCGCGGCGTGGTATATATGGTATATGGCTTGCCCAACAATGTGCTGAAAAGTTCCGATTCGGAAACATGGGAATACACGCGCGAGCATCAAAACAATTCGGTGACATTCACCTTCGACAGAAAAGACAGCCCTTACAGCGACGACCATTTTGTGCTGCGCCGCGGCGACCCGCAGACAACCTATTGGGCGCGCGCTATCGACAGTTGGCGGAAGGGTAGAGTATTTAGCCTTAGCGAAATAGACTGATAATGATAAATAATAAAACACCCTTACAAATGATTTTCGGCTTGCATCCGGTGATGGAAGCCGTTGAAGCCGGTCGCGAAATCAGCAAAGTGCTGTTGCGCAGGGGACTTGACGGCGACGGCGTTAGAAAACTGTCTGCTACGTTGCGCCTGCATGATATTCCGGTTCAAATGGTGCCTGCCGAAAAATTGGACAGGATGACGCATAAAAACCATCAGGGTGTGATTGCTTTCGTGTCGCCGGTGGAATATGCACGTTTGGAAAATTTAATTCCTGCGCTTTTTGAGCAAGGCGTCAACCCCTTCATCGTCATTTGCGACGGCATCACCGACACGCGCAACATTGGCGCCATTGCACGCTCGGCTGAATGTGCCGGCGCACACGCGCTGCTGCTTTCCACCAAAGGCACGGCAATGATTACCCCCGACGCCGTGAAAACGTCGGCAGGCGCGTTGAACCATCTGGCTGTTTGCCGCACAGACAACCTGAAAGCGTCTATGCTGTTTTTGCGCAACAGCGGATTGAAAATTGTCGCCGCCACCGAAAAAGCCGCTACGGCATACTATGAGGCGGACTTATCATGCCCGGCTGCCCTGTTGCTTGGCGCCGAGGATACCGGCATAGAGCCTGAATACCTCAGAATAGCCGATTTGTTGGTGAAAATTCCCCTGCACGGGAAAATATCTTCGCTCAATGTGTCAGCCGCCGCCGCAGTGCTGCTGTTTGAAATGGCAAGAGTCAACCAATAAGGATTCGATTGTTATTCAGTTGTAAATACAGGTTATACAGTGGTTATAGATTGTTATATATAGTTATACAGTGGTGATTCATTGTCCTTTTATCCTTTTATCCTTTTGTCCTTTTCACCATTCACAATTATTTTTACTTTTTTTGAACAACCTATCAAAATTATGCTTATGTTTGCACTTTCTTTTTAAAAAGTTAAACTAAATAAAGATTTCGTAAGGATGGTATCAGATATAAAAAACGTTTCAGGAAATGTTTCCCAAGTATTTGGGGAAATGTTGAATTGTTTTGAT
>JAISKR010000218.1 GCA_031260845.1 Bacteroidales bacterium | reverse complement strand
TCATACATATAAATATTCCCTTTTATTTCGCTTGCGGCTTTCGAAAAATAGTTGAAGACAGCCTCATCGCTCAGTCCATAATAATAAGGACCAACGAGAATCACAGCGTCTGCGCCGTTCTCGAAAGAGTAGTTGGAAAATTCGACGGTTTCGTCAATGTTCATTGAGCCGGCGCCAACAATGTATTCCGCTTTGCCTTTAATGTGTGGGGTGGCGGCTTTAATCAGTCGTTTCTTTTCAGCAAGTGAGATATGCGGAAATTCGCCGGAAGTGCCAAAAACAGCAATACCATCCAAACCGCTTTTTGTTAAAGAATCATACAACTTAATGCAGGATTCGACGTCAATTTCTTTGGCATTGTGCAAAGCAGTCAATGCGGGGGCAACATACTTAATCATATACTTTTTTTTGATAAAATTTTTATTTTTAATAATAAATATCCGAATTTTCGTCTTTGTTCTTTTTGCAAAAACGTTTTTGCAAAAGTCTGAATTTATTTGTACGTATCCAAATTGTAGTGTGTTAAAAAAGAACTTTTCTTTGCGTTTACCCAATCTTTGGTGCGTTAGTCAACAGATAACGCTCCGCTTCTGCCGACCATATCCCGTCGTTGGCGGTCACTATCTTGGACAGCCCCGCAAATAGCGGATTTTCCTTGCTTTTCTGTTCCAATTCGTTGAGAGCCAACAAATCAAGATTGATATGCGTGTAAATCAACTTTTTACCGCCGGGGATATGTGGCAGATTTTTGGTGGTTTCAATCACAGCATTCAATCCGCCAATGTGCGTTATCATGGCTGCCGGATTCACTGTCCCTGCCGACATCATTTTCAACGCTTCAATCATATCGTCGGTATTGCCGCCGCTGGTGCCCACAATGTGCGTGAAAGCGTAATGCACATTGTAAAAGTTCAGTTCAGCCTTAAACCCGGTGTCGGATGGACCGGCAAAGAAATTGAGGCAACCGTCTAAGCCCAAGAGCCGGTCAGCCATCTCTACCACCGGTTTCACAGGTGCAAACACCAGAACATCGTCAAAACCTTTGCCTCCTGTCAGCCCTTTCAGATGATTTTCCGCATCGGGCGTGTCTTTCGTGTTAAGGTAAATCAATTTTATCCCGTTTTTCGCCGCTTCATCTACTGTATATAACGAAGCAGCCCTTTGCAGACGGGCATCGTCAATATCGGTCACTACAATCAAGCCGGGTTTGCGCGGACTGTGGATGATATAATTGATGGCAGCCAGTCCCATCGGACCAACGCCCGCCAGAATAGCCATATTTCCGCCTTCTTTGATGCCCATTTCGTGTATATACACGCCGTTGCGGGTGTGATAACTGGCATGAAACGCGCCAATCACACACGACATCGGTTCGGCAAGCGAACCCAGAAAAAAGGCATCGCCGGTGTATTCCAACAGGCAATTCATTTCCATCACCTCGTTGGGAATGACGATATACGTGGCGTCGCCGCCAATGTAGCGGTATGAATACCCCGGTGCGTCGAGGCTTCCTTTGTAATTCAACGCGGGTTGGATAGAAAATTTCATGCCTGCACGAAATTGACTCTGCCATTTTTTTCCTACTTCAATGATTTCACCACAAAATTCATGCCCTATAATGATCGGATTTGTTGCCGCATCGTTCGGTACACGCTTGTGGTCGGCTCCCTGCTGCGCGGCTTTATAACTCGACATACAGATGCTGTCGGAAACTACTTTGGCTAATATTTCATCTTCCCTGATGCCGGGCAATTCAAACTCTTCCAATCGAAGGTCATTCTTCCCATACAATCGTACTGCTTTGGTTTTCATATTTTTAATCTATCTTTTTATTTATGTTTTTGTACTTTTTAATTGTCAATTTTCAATTATTTTAAGATCAGCCAGCGCAATGGCAGCGACGGCTTCCAGCACAGGCGGCACACGCAGCGTAATGCAGGCATCGTGGCGTCCGGGCGTTTCCAGACACACCGTTTCGCCGGTGCGAATGTTGGCTGTCTGTTGTGAACGGGCAACAGAAGAGGTCGGTTTTACGGCTACTCTGAACACAATGGGATTGCCGTTGGTGATTCCGCCGTTGACGCCTCCCGCATGATTGGTGACGGTAGCGCCGTCTTTTCCGGTAAATACATCGTTGTGCTCGCTGCCGCGCATACGTGCAGCGGCAAATCCTGCTCCAAACTCAATGCCTTTGACGGCAGGCACGGAAAAAACCGCATGAGATATGACCGATTCAACGCTGTCGAAGAACGGCTCGCCCCATCCTATCGGTATTCCATTCACCGTACATTCCACAATGCCGCCCACAGAATCGTGTTCAGCCACGCATTGTTCAATAACTGCCTGCCAGTCCGTCGTTCCGCCTATTTCGAGAATCCGGCTACCGATGGCAACAGGTGCGATGACTTTTTTGGCAACAACGCCCGCCATCACTATGCCCGCAGTAAGTCGTCCGGAAAAATGCCCGCCTCCACGATAGTCGGCAAATCCTTTGTATTTCTTTCCGGCAACAAAATCGGCATGACCGGGGCGCGGTACGTCGCAAAACAGCGAATAATCCTGCGAGCGGGTGTTGGTATTCTCCACCATCAACAAAATAGGGCTTCCGGTGGTAAAACCATTGAAAACACCGCTCATAATGCGGGTAATATCAGGTTCCTTGCGTGGCGTTGTCCCTTGGGCGCCACTACGCCGCCGGCTCATATCATACTCAAAGTCGCTCTCGGATAAGGGAATACCCGGGGGACAGCCGTCTATACAAACCCCTGCGCAGCAACCATGCGACTCGCCAAATATGCTTACGCGAAAAATTCTTCCAAAACTGTTCAAGCAATTATCTATTACGAAATTTCAACGCACAAAAGTAAAAATAAATTACCGAATATTTTCCGGTTTCGTAAATTTTTATTATCTTTGAAGCCTGAAATCTGACTTGAAATGAAAATTTTAGTTGATATAGCGCGAATCCTGTTGGGCGCAGTATTTATTTTTTCGGGCTTCGTGAAAGGCGTTGACCCGTTAGGCTCTACTTATAAGTTTGTGGACTATTTCACGGCTTTTCACCTGACCTTTCTTTCACCGCTGGCATTCACGCTTGCTCTGTTGCAGAATGCCGCCGAAACGCTTATAGGGATTGCCTTGTTATTTCGTTTACGAACAAACACCGCTGCATGGGCAGTGTTGCTGTTCATGGCGTTCTACACTCCCCTCACCTTCATCATTGCGATGACCAATCCCGTGACGGACTGCGGATGCTTTGGCGATGCACTGATATTGACCAACTGGCAGACGTTCTTTAAAAATATCGTGTTGATGGCGCTGGCGGTGCTGGTTTTTGTACGCCGGAAGAAATTCGCACCGGTATATTCGCCACTCACAGAGTGGATTTGCATAGCCGCCTTTGCTGTAGCGGTTGTCGGCATTTCCATTCATGGATACCGCCACCTTCCGCTGTTTGACTTTCGCCCGTACAGCATCGGTTCCGACATAGCACAAGGAATGATAGTGCCGGAAGGAATGCCCGCCGACGAGTTTGTAACAACGCTGTTTTACGAAAAAGACGGCGTAGTGAAAGAGTTTCCGGAACAACATGACTATCCGTGGAACGACCCTACATGGGTGTGGAAGGACACCAAATCTGTGTTGGTGAAAAAGGGCTACGAACCGCCGATTCACGATTTCTCGTTAGTAACAGCCGCTACCGGCGAGGACATCACCGACGCAGTGTTGTCCAACGAAGGATATACTTTCCTTTTAGTGGCATATCGTTTAGACGAAGCCAATCAACAAGCGCTAAAACAAGCGGATACACTTGCGCAATTCTGTCGCGACAACGGTTACGGCTTCTATTGCCTCACCTCTTCCTTGCAAGACGAGATAGACGAAATAAAAACGGCGTTGGGGCTGTCTTACGATTTTTGCCTCACCGACGGAATCGCGCTCAAAACCATCATTCGCGCCAACCCCGGCTTAGTCCTTCTCGAAAAGGGAACCGTCATAGACAAATGGCATTTTTACGATATGCCCAATGCCAAAGAATTGACGCCCAACCTGCTCAGTTGCGCGTTGCAACACCGAGCAAACGTGTCCGACAGCCGACTGCTGTACTTGTTGCTGTCGCTGTTCGCGCTGGCTGCCTTCGCTTTTTTCGATTATCGAAAAAAATGAGGAATTTTCAGCAAAATTCTTGTTTTTTAATAAAAAAGATATTACTTTTGTAAAGTAAAAAAGGGGGATTTATGGAATTGGTTTTAGACATGAACCGGCAATATACTTATGCGGACTACCTGACATGGTGGGACGACAAACGCCGCGAACTCATCAACGGGTTCATCAAAATGATGTCGCCTGCGGCAACCATGTCGCACGCGGTAGTGGTAGGGCGAGTTTTTAACGCTGCGTATAATCACATCAATCGCAACCATGGTTCGTGCAAGGTGTTCACCGCCCCGTTTGATGTACGCTTGCCCAGAAACGGTGAAAAGGCGAACAACAAGATTTATTCCGTGGTGCAGCCCGACATTATTGTGGTGTGCGACCCGTCGAAGTTGGACGAAGCCGGATGTATCGGCGCACCCGATATGGTGGTGGAAGTGCTCTCGCCATCTACCCGCAAATACGACCTGCACGACAAATTCAATCTCTACGAAGCGTCAGGCGTAAAGGAATATTGGACAATAGCCCCCAAAGACAAGGATGTGACGGTTTTTCTACTGCAAGATGACGGCAAATACAGCGAAGGCACGTTATATACCGGCAACGTGAAAATACCGGTACAAAGCCTGCCCGGTTTGGAAATAGATACGCAGGATTTATTTGCGGTTTAATAATTAGGTATTCGTGAGTTCGAGAAATCGGGCAGATTTTTTTGTTATAGTTATATGTTGTGATTCAATGGTGATACAACAGTTAAACGGTTATGATACATTGTACCATACGGCAGCGGAATTAATTCTCAAATCTCAATTATTTTACCTATCTTTGCTGTCTGATTCAAATCATCCACCATGCGTAAATCATTCATCATATTGCTTTTAAGCATTATACTTTTTCCGCTTCGGGGACAGACAACACCCGAAACCTTGCAACAATGGAAAGGCGACAAGTATTCCATGTTTATCCATTGGGGTATCTATTCCGAATTGGGCGGCGTGTGGAAAGGGAAACAGATTTCGTATGGGCTGAGCGAGCAGATACAGGCTCATGCCGGTATTTACAGCGACGTTTATGCACAGGTAGCCAAACGGTTCAATCCGGTTTTGTGGAACCCCGATTCGGTGGTACTGTTAGCCAAGCAAGCCGGAATGCGCTCTATTGTCATCACATCCAAACATCACGACGGATTTTGTATGTTTCATTCGGCACACACTGATTACAATGTGGTGGACGCCACGCCCTACAAGCATGACGTAGTGGGGGAACTATCTGCCGCCTGTGCCCGCCACGGTTTGAAGTTCGGGTTGTATTTTTCGCTCATCGACTGGCATTATCCGCAAGCGTCGCCTATATCAAGCCATAACTCGGACATCATCACGCCCGAACATTTTGAATTTAATAAAAAACAGATACGCGAATTGCTCACCAACTATGGACCCATCTCGGAACTATGGTTCGACATGGGGTCGCACAGTTTTGAGCAAAGTTTGGAAATGCGTCACTTGGTGCACAGCCTGCAACCGGATTGCATGATTGGCAGCCGGTTGGGCAA
>JAISKR010000077.1 GCA_031260845.1 Bacteroidales bacterium | reverse complement strand
TATACTTATCTTTGCCCTGGATTGTTGGTGGGGTACTCATGTATCTACGTTTTTGAGTTTGCAAATACAAAAATACACCAATAATCCTTTTTTTATCCTACCGTTGCAACAAAGTCATTGGTAATTGACAGTTGACAATTGACAATTGACAATGAAATACAACCGAATCACCATTGAATCACAACTGTATCACCATTTATAACTACTTATCACAACCTATCACCATTTGCAACCATCGCTTTTTTTCATCCTTACAAAATAATTTTCGCGAAAATCTGTTATAGAGTAGGATAGTTTTTTATTATCGGAATTTGAAGGCATCGGTTCACAATACAGTTATATGCTGTCTGACAGCATTTTTATTGATTTTTTCGGGTTGCAGTACGCGAAAAAATACGGGATTGACTCGTGCCTATCACAACACGACCACCCGCTTCAATATCTTGTTCAATGCCAAGGAATACTATCATAAAGGGCTTCTGAAAGCGGAAGAGAGCAAGAAAGACGATTATACGCAAATCATACCGCTGTTTCTGTACAGTGATAAGGCTGTCATGTCGGCTGTGTCGGGCGATATGGGTTCCGCTGCCCAAAAAGCCACCAAGGGGGTGAACCTGCATTCCATCACCGCCAAACCCAAGGTGGGCAAGAGCGGCATGACGCCCGAGCAGAAAAAATTCTACGACAAGCGCGAGTTTAACAAATATATTGACGACTGCTACCTGTTGGTGGGCAAGACTTACGTCTATACGGGCGAATACTTTCTGGCAACGCGCTCGTTCAACTTCATCGAAGCCGAGTTCCCCGGCGAGCCTGTGCTGTATGAGTCGCGGCTTTGGAAAGCCAAAGCGCTGATGCTCGACAAGAATTACCGCGAAGCCACTATCCTGTTAGACGAACTTCACGAGGACGAGAAATTCCCCGACGACAAAGCCCTGCGGTCGGAATTGGAAGCCACCACCGCCGATTTGCATATCAGGCAGAAAGATTATGCTACCGCCATCAGGTATCTCAACGAGGCATTGATTTACACCAAACCGAAGAAAACAAAGGTGCGCTATCGTTACGTGCTGGCGCAACTGTACCTTGCCACCAACGATTTCAACAGCGCTGCGGACAATTTCCGCGCGGTTATCCGCATGAATCCGCCCTACGAGATGACGTTCAACGCCACCATCAGCATGGCAACGGCATCCAAAGGAAACGGCACCGGCTCGGAAGAGGTGAAACGACTGCTGCAAAAAATGTTGCGCGACACAAAAAACGAGGAATACCACGACCAGATTTATTTTGCACTGGCTGAAATAGAGATGGGTGAAGGCAATCGCAAGCAAGCCATTGAATATTATCAGAAATCGGCGTCATCATCCACCAACAATATTCCTCAAAAAACGAAATCGTACCTCACCTTAGCCGATTTGTTCTATGAGAGCCGCCAGTATGTGCCCGCACAAGCCTACTACGACAGCGTGATGATGAACGCGCCTGCCGATTATCCGAACTACATTCAGATAGCAGCCAAAACCAAGAATCTGACGGTATTGGTGGAAAACATCAACACCGTGCATTTTCAGGACAGCGTGCAACGCATCGCCAAAATGCCGGCTGACGAAAGAACCAAACTGATAGACGGAATCATCAGCAATATTAAAAAAGCGGAACAGGAAAAACAGCAGAGCGAGGCGATAAGACAGCAGCAAATAGCCACCAACATGAGCCGGCAAAGCAGTTTGCCCGACGCCAAAAACAAAGCGCAGTGGTATTTCTACAATCCGGCTACGGTGAGTCAAGGATTGGGCGAATTTCAGGTGAAATGGGGGAAACGCGCGCTGGACGACAACTGGCGTCGCAAAAACAAAGGCGAGATAGCCGATTTCATGGTGGAAGAGCAGACAGACACCGACGAACAGTTGAAAGTGTCAGACACCAACAGTCGCGATTATTACATGCAGTTCCTTCCGCTGACCGATTCAGCCATGACCGTGTCACACCGCAAGATACAGGAAGCGCTCTACAATCTGGGCTATATTTACACCAACGATTTCAACGAAGACGCGCTGGCAGCGGCACAGTATGAGGACTTGGCGCGACGCTATCCCGAAAGTTCCTACGCCGATGCGGCTTATTACTATCTGTATCAGTTATACACCAAGATGGGCAACCAATCGGCAGCCGACAGAAACAAAAACCTGCTGTTGGCACACGCACCCGAAAGCACGTTTGCCAAAATCATTAAAGACCCTACCTATTTGGACAAGTTGATGCAGGAACAGGGCGAAGTGTCGAGGCTTTACGAACAGGTATATCAGAGTTACCTGGATGGCTGGTACGAACAGGTCATTTCTACGGCAAGCGGCGCTATGAACAAGTATCCGAAAGATGTGTTGCTTCCCAAGTTCGATTATCTGCGGGCTTCGTCGGTCGGGAAGTTGGGAACTCCGGCTACCATGCGTACAGAGATGCAAAAAATAACGGAAGCGTATCCGGGCAACGAGATGGCGCAATTGGCACAAGACGTTATTGACGTTATTGACGGGAAAGACCCCTCGCTGAAAAAAGCCGCACAAGCCGAGCGCGTGAAAACGCTATACACAGCGGGCGAAACAGGCATACACTATTTTGCATGGATAGTGCTTTCCAAAGAAGACCTCAACCAACTATCGTTCGACCTGCTCAATTTTAACCTCGACCACTATCTGAACAGCAATCTGGAACTGAGCCGCAGCGTGATAGACGACAGCCACACCCTGCTAATAGTGAAAAGTTTCCCCGACGTTGCACAGGCAAAGGCGTATTACCAAGCGTTCATCAAAGATGCAGGCGTGACGAAGAACGTCAAAAAAGAGCACACGCCCGTTATCATTTCCGAAGGCAATTTTGCGATTCTCGAAAAGGACAAAAAGGTGGATGATTACATAGAATTTTTCAAAACCGAAATCCCGAAGTAACAGTCCGTTTACCCCGTTCAATTGTTTATCCTTTCTTCCCTGTCTTGATGCTCAGCCGTTCCCACAGCAGGCGTGGAATCAGTTTCCAAAAAAAGACCAAACAAGCATAGCGCCGGTCAATCACCGCCACCCGTTTTTTCCGGTACAAGGCTTTCACGATGAGCGCCGCCACCCGTTCCGGTTTCATCAACATGGGGTACTTATTGTTGTCGCTCAGCAATGCTGTTTTCACAAAACCCGGACGAATGTCGGTGAACCGGATATTTATCTTTTCGATATGCGCCAATTGCGCCAAAGCGTCGATATAGGTGTTCTGAAACCGTTTGGTGGCAGAGTAAGCAGGCGCCACGCCCAAACCTTTCGTGCCTGCAATGGAACTGATAACAGCAATATGTCCGCCGTTGCGGGTTTTGAAATAGCGAAAAGCAGCCGTCACCATACGGATAAAGCCTGTGACGTTGGTTTCAGCGGTTCGCAACTCCAAATCCGGCTCCAAATCTACATTCTGACGACCAATGCCCGAAGCCAGAAAGAACAAGTCCATTCCGCCGTTTTGCTCAATCAATTCGTCCAAACGCTGATGAGCGTCCTCGCGGGTGACGTCCAGCACCTGAATGGCGATTTGTTGATGAGGAAACATTTGCCGGAAAGCCTGCAATTCCTGTTCCCGCCTGCCTGCAATGCCCAATTGCCACCCGTCCGCCAGCAGTTTTTTGGCTACTTCCTGCCCTATTCCCGACGTTGCACCTATAATGATTGCGTGTTTCATATTTATGATAAGTTTTAATAATAAAAAAATCCCGCCAAAATTTCAACGGAACTTTTTTCATTGTCAATTATCAATTGTCAACTGTCAATTTTTACAAAGTCTGTATCAATATTTCCAAAATCTTCTTTCCGGCTGCCGATACGGAAGTTCCGGGTCCGAAGATGGCTACTACGCCTGCATCGTAGAGGAATTGATAATCCTGTGCGGGAATCACTCCGCCGGCGATGACCATGATGTCTTCGCGACCGAGTTTCTTCAACTCTTCAATCACTTGCGGCACAAGCGTTTTGTGACCTGCCGCCAGCGACGATACGCCCAGCACGTGCACGTCGTTTTCGACGGCTTGTTTAGCGGCTTCGGCGGGCGTTTGGAACAGCGGTCCCATATCGACGTCGAAACCGAGGTCGGCGTAACCGGTGGCTACTACTTTGGCGCCGCGGTCGTGCCCGTCTTGTCCCATCTTGGCGACCATGATGCGGGGTTGACGCCCTGCTTTCTTGGCAAACTGGTCTGCCAGCGCTTTGGCTGCTTTAAAATCGGGGTCTTCCTGACTTTCGGCGGAATATACCCCTGAAATGGTACGTATCACTGCTTTATATCTTCCTGAAACATTTTCTATTGCATCTGAAATCTCACCCAACGACGCCCGTTTTGCGGCGGCTTCCACGCTCAGTGCGAGCAGGTTGCCCTTGCCGGAACGCGCCGATTCGGTGATGGCGTTCAAGGCGGTTTTTACCTCGGCGTTGTTGCGATTGGCACGCAAGGTCGTCAGGCGCTCAATCTGCTGACGGCGCACCGCGGTGTTATCGACTTCGAGGGTTTCGAGCGGGTCTTGCTTGTCCAAACGGTATTTGTTGACGCCCACGATGGTGTCTTTGCCCGAGTCGATACGCGCCTGTTTGCGGGCGGCTGCCTCCTCGATGCGCATCTTGGGAATGCCGCTTTCGATGGCTTTTGCCATACCGCCGAGTTTCTCGACCTCCTCAATCAGCGACCACGCCTTTTGCGCAAGGTCGTTGGTGAGCGATTCCACGTAGTACGAGCCTGCCCAAGGGTCAACGCTGCGGCATACGTTGGTTTCTTCCTGAATGTATATCTGCGTGTTGCGGGCGATACGCGCCGAAAAGTCCGTCGGCAGGGCGATGGCTTCGTCGAGGGCGTTGGTGTGCAGCGACTGGGTGTGTCCCAGCGCGGCAGCCATCGCTTCGATGCAGGTGCGCGTTACGTTGTTGTACGGGTCTTGCTCGGTGAGGCTCCATCCGGAAGTCTGGCAGTGCGTGCGCAACGCCAGCGATTTGGTGTTTTTCGGGTTGAACTGATTGACGATTTTCGCCCAAATCATACGTGCGGCACGCATTTTGGCGATTTCCATAAAATGATTCATGCCAATCGCCCAGAAAAACGAGAGGCGCGGCGCGAAACTGTCCACGCTCATGCCGGCATTGACGCCTGTGCGAAGGTATTCCAAGCCGTCGGCAAGCGTATAAGCCATCTCAATGTCGCAAGTGGCGCCTGCCTCCTGCATGTGGTAGCCGGAAATGGAAATGGAATTGAATTTCGGCATATTCTGCGAGGTGTAGGCAAAAATATCGCCAATGATGCGCATACTCATTTCGGGCGGATAAATATAGGTGTTGCGCACCATAAACTCTTTGAGAATGTCGTTTTGAATGGTGCCCTGCAACTCGCCCAGCGTAGCGCCCTGTTCGAGCGCCGCCACGATGTAGAACGCCAATATCGGCAACACCGCGCCGTTCATGGTCATCGACACGGACATTTGTTTGAGCGGAATCTGGTCGAAGAGGATTTTCATGTCTTCCACGCTGCATATCGAAACGCCTGCTTTGCCCACGTCGCCTACCACACGCTCGTGGTCGGCGTCGTAGCCGCGGTGCGTGGCAAGGTCAAACGCTACGGAAAGCCCTTTCTGACCGGCAGCCAGATTGCGGCGATAGAAGGCGTTGGACTCCTCGGCGGTGGAAAAACCCGCATACTGGCGAATCGTCCAGGGACGCATCACGTACATGGTGGAATAGGGACCGCGCAGGTTGGGCGCGATGCCCGCAGCATAATTCAGATGTTCCATGCCTTCGAGGTCGGCGGCAGTATATACCGGTTTGACGGGTATCTGCTCAGGCGTTTGCCACAACGTACCGGCTTTGATGCTACCGGCAGGCTGAACTACCTTATAATCAATACTTTTAAAATTCGGTTTACTCATTATTATTTTCGATTTTCGATTCTTTATTTTCGATTTGCCCACACTTTCACGAACGCATAAGCGACCGCAAAAATAGATAAAATTTAGCAAATGGTTCATATCGTGTGGAAAAAAATTGCAATAATTTTGCTGTACCTGCGATTCAGGCAGGTTGCCATTTGAGGATGTTGAGCCGATATGCTGTAAAAATGCATTATTTTTTTTGCATTACGCCAGATTAATAAGTTGTACAGGGGAAAAAATAACGGTTAATGGTTAATTATGAATGGTTAATTCCTGACGGCAACCACTGAATAACCAATGTATAACAACCTATAACAACCCAATAACTATTCCCCAAATAAAAAAAACGGCGACATGTTGCAATGCCGTCGTGTTTCTTTGCTATTTCGGGTTTGACCTATCGTCTTCTGTCGCGGTCACGTCCACGGTCGCGATCTCTGCTGTCCCGTCCGCGTCCACGGTCGCGGTCGTAGCCGCCTTCACGCGGTTCTCTCGGCGGGCGTTCAACGTAACCTTCCGGTTTGTCTTTCAGCGCACGAAGTGACAGGCGTAATTTGCCTGTTTTTTGGTCCACCTCAATCAGTTTGACATCCAGTTCGTCGCCTTCCGCCAAAATGCCGTCGAGGTTTTCCAAACGTTCCCAAGCCACTTCGGATATGTGCAGCAAGCCTTCCTTGCCGGGAAGTATTTCTACAAAGGCGCCGAATGCCACGATGGATTTCACTTTTCCGTGATATACCTTATCCACTTCGGGAACTTCTATAATCGCTTTAATCCAGTTCAACGCAGCCTCAATGTTATCGCGGTTTTCGGCAAAGACGTCCACAATGCCCTGATTATCGACTTCTTCTATCACGATGGTAGCGCCTGTAACAGCCTGAATTTCCTGAATAACCTTGCCACCGGTGCCGATAACGGCGCCGATGCAATCTTTCGGGATGGTAATCTGAACAATGCGCGGCGTGTGCGGCTTGTAGTCTTCGCGTGGTGCAGCCATTGTTTCAGTGATTTTGCCGAGAATGTGCAATCTGCCTTCCTTTGCCTGTGCCAGCGCCTTAGCCAGCACCTCGTATGAAAGTCCGTCCACCTTGATGTCCATCTGTGTGGCGGTGATGCCGTCTGCGGTACCCGTCACTTTGAAGTCCATATCGCCGAGGTGGTCTTCGTCGCCGAGGATGTCCGACAGAACGGCGAACTTGCCCGGCTCTGAAATCAAGCCCATTGCGATGCCCGACACCGGTTTTTTCAGTTTCACGCCGGCGTCCATCAGCGCCAGCGTACCGGCGCACACGGTTGCCATAGACGACGAGCCGTTGGATTCCAGAATGTCTGACACCACGCGCACTGCGTAGGGATTTTCCTCGCCCGTAGGCACCATTCCTTTCAAAGCGCGGAACGCCAAGTTGCCGTGACCGATTTCGCGGCGGGAAATGCCTCGCGCTGCTTTGGCTTCGCCTGTTGAGAAAGGCGGGAAATTATAATGAAGTACAAATTTTTCGGAACCCTGATTCAACACCTCGTCCACCTGTTTCTCGTCCATTTTGGTGCCGAGTGTGACGGTGGTCAGCGATTGCGTTTCGCCGCGTGTGAAAAGCGCCGAGCCGTGTGCGGCAGGCAGGAAATCAACCTCGCAAGAAATGGGGCGTATTTCGGTGGTTTTTCGTCCGTCCAAGCGGATGCCCTCGTCTAATATCATGCGACGCATGGCTTCTTTCTCTACTGCATGGTAATAACGCGCTGCCAGCGGCTTTTTTGCATCGCGTTCCTCTTCGGGAATGCTCTCAACATATTCGCTGAGAATGGCTTCAAAAGCGTCGCTGCGTTCATGTTTCGGCAGTTGCGACTTGGCAACGGCGTAAGTCTTGTCGTAAGTAGCGGCGCGAACGGCTACTCGCAGGTCTTCGTCGTTTGTTTCGTGGCTATATGTGCGTTTCACAGTTTTACCGACCAATTCGCTCAGTTCCAACTGTGCCGTGCAGTGCTTTTTAATTTCTTCGTGCGCAACTTTAAGGGCTTGCAGCATATCGTCCTCTGAAACCTCTTTCATTTCGCCTTCCACCATCATAATATTGTCGTAAGTGGCGGCGACCATGATGTCCAAATCGGCTTCCTTGGACGCTTCGAAAGTGGGGTTAATCACAAATTGACCGTCAATGCGGGCAACACGCACCTCTGAAATGGGACCGCCGAACGGAATGTCGGACACTGCCAATGCTGCCGACGCCGCCAATCCTGCCAGCGCATCGGGTTTGATGGTCTTGTCTGCCGAAACGAGGTTGATGGTGACGTACACCTCAGCGTGGTAATCGTCGGGAAACAGAGGACGCAATGCGCGGTCCACCAAGCGGGACACCAATATTTCGTTGTCGCTCGGACGCGCTTCGCGTTTGAGGAAACCACCCGGAAACCGCCCGGATGCTGCATATTTTTCTTTGTACTCTACTTGAAGAGGCATGAAATCTACGTCTTCTTTGGCATCTTTTGCTGCAACTACCGTCGCCAGCAACATGGTTCTTCCTTGCCGCAGCAACACAGCGCCGTCGGCTTGTTTGGCTAATTTTCCCGTTTCGAGAATGATGGTTTCGCCATTACCTAATTGTATCTCTTTTTGAATAACACTCATTGTTTCTTTTTTTATGTATATATAAATGCAAAAAAAGGCAATTGAAAATTGCCTTTCAAGTGCCTTTTGTGTTACTTACGTATGCTCAGTTCTTTAATGATTTCGCGATAGCGATTGATATCCGTTTCTTTCAGATAATCGAGCAACCGTCTGCGTTTGCCCACCAACTTCAACAACGCCTTTTGCGTTCCGTAATCATTGCGGTTTCCCTTTAAATGTTCCGTTAAATGGTTGATTCGATAGGAAAACAACGCTACTTGGGATTCAGATGAACCT
>JAISKR010000027.1 GCA_031260845.1 Bacteroidales bacterium | reverse complement strand
AAAAGTACATTGATTTGGACGGTGTTGTGTTTTCCGCACCACCAACGGGATAGTTTGTCTTTGTTTGTGCAAAAGACATATAGAAACAGCCCGTGAATATTATACCTGTTAAAATTATTCTTTTCAAATTATTCAAATCGTTCATCATTATTATTATTCGGAATTACTCACTTTGTTCTTGATTGATTCAAGAACGTTATTTCTTAAAAAAGATACTGGATAAAACCTTTCGGAAGTCCTTGGACAATGCTATTTTTAATTCGATTGAGATGCAAAAATATCATCTTTTTAGGAATTTTCCAAACCACAAGACGAAAATAACTAATTCCGAATATTTTTAATTTTTTGTCCTGTACTTTTGCAAAAAATATCAAATTAGTATGTATCTTTGTCCACAATTTTATAAATTATTATTTAAATAAATAAGCCATGATGACAGGTAAAGAACGCATACAGACCGTATTATCCCACAAAACAGCCGACAGAATCGCCTTGGATTTCGGATCCTCGCCGGTGACAGGTATTCACGTAAAAATCATTGATGAAATGAGGCGACACTACGGGCTGGCACCCAAGCCGGTGAAAGTGATTGAACCGTTCCAGATGCTGGGCGAAGTCGATGACGAATTGGCGAAAATCTGGAACGTGGACGCCATCGGAGTAAGCGGACAGTACGATATGTTCGGGCACAAGCAGGAAAATTTCGTGGAAGTGCGTATGCCGTGGGGACAGGTTGTGCTGTTGCCGGCTTCGTTCAAACTGAAAGAAGAGAACGGCAATCTGTACGTTTTCCCGCAAGGGGACAGTTCATGCGCTCCTACGGCGATGATGCCGGCAAGCGGGTTTTTCTTCGACGCCATTGAACGGACGCCCGCCACCGATATGGACGCCGAACTCAACATTGAGGACAATCTGGAAGAATTTGCCGTGATGGACGACCAAGCGGTGAATTATTGGAAAAATGCGCTCTCCAAGGCGCGGGCGACCGGCAGGTCGGTGGTAGCCAATATGGGTGGCACCGGATTGGGCGACATTGCTTTGGTGCCGGGGCTTAATCTCAAAAATCCCAAAGGAATACGCGCCATTGCCGACTGGTATATGTCCACCATCACCCGCACGGATTTTATACGCGAAATATTCGATAGACAGGCGGATATTGCCGTGCAAAACCTCGAAAAGGTGAATCGCGTGGCGGGCGATTGCATTGACGTTGCATACGTGTGCGGTACGGATTTCGGTACGCAAAACAGCCAGTTCTGCTCGGCAGAAAGCCTGCAATACCTTTATGCACCCGCCTACAAGAAAATAAACGACTGGATACACCAACATACGCAGTGGAAAACCTTTAAACATTCCTGCGGTTCTATGGTACCCCTGCTGGACAGCATAATAGACGCGGGTTTTGACATTATCAATCCCGTACAGATTAATGCCACCGGAATGGATCCGCAGTTTCTGAAAAAAACTTTCGGCGACAGACTTACCTTCTGGGGCGGAGGCGTGGACACTCAAAAGGTGCTCCAATTGGGAACGCCGGAAGCAGTCAGTGCGCAGGTACGGCAATTGTGCGATATATTCGGCGCAAACGGCGGTTTCGTGTTCACCTCCATCCACAATATTCAGGCAAATGTGCCGATTCAGAATGTGATAGCGCTAATGGATGCGATTGGGGAAATCAGGAAGTAAAATACAGCCTGTTTCATCACTCTGTCAATTCCAATACCTTTATCTCAATTCTACGATTCTTTCTACGATATTCTTCGCTGGTGTTTGGCAATACAGGTTCTGTATCTCCCTTGCTGTCCGTATAGATACGGTCGGGATCCATTCCCTTGTCCGTCAGGTATTTCTTGGCAGCATCTGCACGGTGTTGTCCCACTCGCATATTCAGGTCGTTGCTACCGATGTCGCAAGTATGCCCCTCGATGACAATCTTAATTGCCGGATATTTACTCATCAGTTCAGCCACATTGTCTAATTCGGTTTTTGTGGATGCGCTTGGTTCAATCTGATCTAATCTAAATTCTGAATAGGTTTGTTCGATTTCGCTTATAGCAAATAGATATTCCTCTCTTGCAATATCATTGACTTGCTGTTGAGCCTGGTCTGCAGCCTGACGTTGTTTGTTCTCCTCTTCGGCAATCAACTGAAGACGTGCTTCCTCTTCGGCTTGTTCTGCCTGTTGCTTCCGCACCGTTTCTTCGGCAATTAACCGCTGGCGTTCGGCTTCTTCAGCAGCCAGACGTTCCTTTTCAGCAATCAAGCGTTCTTTTTCAGCCTTCTCATCCTTTTCTTGCCGTTTCTGTTTCTTTACAGCGCTCTTATCAGCAAAAGCAAAAGATACTCTCACCTTGATACCTGCTGCTATCGGTGATATTTTATCGGTGAAGCCATCTGCATTGTCCGCTTGCACATTCAGCAGACTGTTTGGCTGAAAATCCTGAGGGGAATCAAGATTCCATGTCATGAGTGGTTTTTTCTTCTCGGTGGAGGCGATGCTGTTCAAACCGTAGTCAAGGTATATTCCAGTGTAAATCAGCAGATTCTCTTTCATTTTCCACTGTAATCCGGCATCGATAGATGCGAAAATTGCCGTTTTCATGCTCAATTTGTTTTTGACGCTGATACCGGAATACTCGCCGAATCCCATGAATTGCTGAGTGGTTGCCCAGTTGTCATAATCGGGATAGTAGCCCTGTTTGCTAACTGCTCCGTTGTTGACGTTGGATGCGGCTGACAGCGGCAGACCAATTTTGACGCCTGCACCGACATACCAACGATTTTCCTTCCAATCCTTACGGTAAGTCGCCGTTAAAGGGATGGTCAGCATTGTCACCCGTTGTTTTTCCGTCCATTTGTTGAAAGTGGTGTGGAGGTCAAAATCATCCTCTCCATCGAACAAATCGGGAATCGTATATTCGAACCCATCCAGAGTCGTGGCAGCGTTGAACATGGCTATTCCTGCACCTGTGCCTATGCCCCATTGCGGTTTGACGAAAAAGGTGTAGCCCAAGCCGAAATCGCCGCCAAAACCGAGACCTTTATTGCCGACTGTCGGTTGATATGACAAGTTGGATAAGCCGCCCGCTCCATAGAATGAAATCTCATGATTGAGCGGGATTTTTTTCTTCTTTGACTTGCTACTTTTGGATTGGGCATCCGTTTGAACGCAGATGAACAAACAAAAAAGGCTTATGATGATGGTGGTTATTTTATTCATTTTAAGAAGGCTCATCCGGTTTTTACTTTTTAATGATTACTTTAATCGTTTGGCGATTCGTTCTTACGAAATAGACTCCGGAAGGCTGATTGAGCGTCATAACGGTAACATTACCGTTTGGTTTGACCTGCTGTACCAATTTACCGACCGCATTGTATATTTCAATGTATCCGTCACCGCAACCTTCTACCGTCACTTCCTGCCCGCTGACAGCAGGGTTGGGATATGCTTTAAGAACAGCACTCGCCGTCGGGGTATAGGTGTGAGTATAAGATTTGACGGTGCCATGACTGGACGAAGTCAATTCAAAGGAATACTCGCCAACCTCCAATTTATCCGACTCCAA
>JAISKR010000347.1 GCA_031260845.1 Bacteroidales bacterium | reverse complement strand
TAAAATCAACCCTTTCAGAGGGTTGGGCAGGCTGAAATGCTTGTAAATGCTGGCTGTCGGTTGTCATCAATTGCGAATAAAAATTTGAAAATTGATATTTTTTCCGCGGCAAATGTAATCATTTATTTTTAGGTATGAAACAAAAAACGATATTTTTTTTGCAAAAAAATATTAACATTCATTCGTAATTTGGTTACCGTTCTTCCACGATGAAATAGCCGGTCAGTTTGCTGCCTTTGTCGTCAACGAAGGTGAGGGTGTGTTCGCCCTGTCCGGTGGCAACGGCTATCCGGTGGGGCGATTGGGTGCTGCCGACAAACTGCCGGTCGATATGCCAGAAGATGGTTGCCGAACTGCGGCGGTGTGCCGCTCTGAACACAGCCTGCCCTTCTGTGCCGTCTAATTGGCGGGGCAACACGACGATGAGGTTCGGTTGCGGGTATATCAAATCCATCTGTTGCTGCCCTTCGGTGCTCAAACAGTCGGGATGAACGGGCGGCAGCGGTTTGTAGTCCATATTCCGGCTTTTGTAAAACCATTCCTGCGAGGGCGGCAGCACAAACCACGGCACGTGCACCATGTCGCTCACATTGTAACATTCGCTCGTCACGCGGTGTTTCCGTTCTTTGTCCAAATGGATGAGTTGATGAAAGGGACATACGTCAGATTCAGTCCCGCTGCGGGCTATCAGCACGGTGTCCCGCTCTTCGCAAAGCGGCGACGCCCTGTATCCGCTTTTGCGGCAGACCACAGCCGGCGTCAAGTCGTCGTAGGGCGTGGGGAACCAAACCCCGCGGGGTAGTTGTGCAAACACGTCAAACAGCACCGGCGCGGCATAGTTCACGCCGGTGAGGGCAGGGCGTCCTTCGCCCGAAGCGTTGCCCACCCACACGCCCACCACATACTGCGGCGTGACGCCGACAGCCCATGCGTCTCGAAACCCGTAACTGGTGCCTGTTTTCCACGCAATTTTCTGCGATGACGAAAAGTTTTTCCATGTCGCCTCTTCCTCGGGGCGGTTGAGTTCCGAAAGCGCCCGGAATGTCTGCCATATCGCGGCGGCGTCAATGGGTGCAGAGCCTTCCAAGCGCTTGCCGGAAGAACGGCGCGACTGCTGTTGCAGGAAATTCAATCCGTGCAGGTCGTCTGCGTCGTAACTGTTCATATACACGGGGAAATGATTGAGGATACGCGCCATTTCAGCATACATACCGGCGACGTCCCAGAGGGTGCCTTCCGCGCCGCCGAGTATGAGCGTCAGTCCGTAATGTTCGGCAGGGAACGCGAGCGTACTCATACCCATGTTTCTGAGCAACTGGTGGAACTTCTCAATGCCGTGTTGCTGCAACAGCCGTACAGCAGGCACATTGAGTGAACGTTGAAGCGCACGGCGGGCAGGCACGGCGCCGTCGAAACCGTGGTCGAAGTTCTTGGGGGTGAAATTCCTGATTTGCAGAGGTACGTCGGTGACCAGCATATCGGGCAGCAGTTCCCCGTGGTCGAGCATGGTGGCATACAGCAAGGGTTTCAGGATGCTGCCGGTGCTTCGCGGCGCCTGAATAATGTCCACCTGACTGTCATGAGCGGATTCCGCTGCATTGCCCACGTAAGCCAGCACGTCGCCGGTTTCCACCTCGGCAACCACCACCGCCATGTTGTGCACAAAGTTGCCCTTGTAGGTGGCGGCATATTTCCGCACAATGTCGTTGACTCTCTGTTGAAGCGTTTGCTGAATGGTGGTGGTCACCCGTTTGCCCGTGTGTTTGCCGGACACTCTGTCCAACAACTGCGGTGCATCTGAGGGCAAGGCGTGCGGTTTGTCGGGCAGCGGCTCGTCTTTTGCCAGCGAGCAATCTTCCGCAGAGATGACGCCTTGTTCCAAAAGCCGGTCTAATAACAGGTTGCGCTTGTTTAACAGACGTGTGCGGTTGCGTCCGGGGTGAATGAGCGAAGGGGCGTTGGGTAATACGGCTAAGGTGGCGGCTTCCGCCCAACTGAGTTCGTCGGGTTCGCGCCCAAAGTAACGCCACGAAGCAGCGCCCAAGCCTACCACATTTCCGCCGAAAGGCGCATTGGCAGCGTACAGGCTCAGGATTTCCTCTTTTGAGCAGCGAATTTCCAAACGGGTAGCCAATATGATTTCTTTCAGTTTTTGCAGAATGTTGCGGGGCGGATTGTCCTGCATGAGGCGGATTACCTGCATGGATACGGTGCTTCCGCCGCTCACAATCTTTCTTTTCGCGACGTCTTGGCGCAAAGCCCTTGCAAGAGCGAAGAAATCCACGCCCGCGTGGTGGTAGAACCTCTTGTCTTCAAACAATATCACTGCCTGCGCATATTTACGCGGAACGGCGTCGGCGGCAGGAAAGCGCCACTGACCGTCGGCGGCTAATCTGGCGCCCAACAGTCGCCCTTCGCAGTCCTCAATGACGGTGGAAGCGGGTTTGTTGAACAATACTGCGGGCAGCGAGAAAATGTATGTCAACAGCAATGCGCCGATAAAGGCTAAAACAATGTAGAGTCTTTTGTTTCGTGCAAATCGGGGGCGTATCAATCGGCAAATCACGTCAATTGACAATGATATTTTTGTAAGTGCAGATTTTGATTTTTTCACCTGTTTCCTTGTCTGTGCCTGTAATGCCAAGTGTGACGCTGTGAGTGCCTGACGTTGTGTAGATATGTTCAATGGTTTTCCCTTCGATGACAATCCCTTCGCCTACTACCCAGTAATAATTTTCGATATTGATATTGGGCAGATTGCTCAGCGAGGCGTCCAGCGTTATTTTTTCACCTGCCGTGGCGGTTTCGGGTGCGGTGATGCAGGCTTGTTCCACGTCTTCCACAAGAACGTCATATTCCGCTTCGAGCGTTTCTTCACCGGTAAACAAATCGGTCACATACAGGCTCACCACATAAGTGCCTGTTGACGGGAAAGTGTGTGACACCGCCGCTTCGTTGCCTTTGACGACGCCGCCATCGCCGAAATCCCATCTGTATGTATAGTTTTCGGTGGTGTCTTTTTCGGAAGTCTTGAAATCAAACACGTAGGTGTAGTCGTTTTCTTCCGGTTCGATGCAATCGCTGAAAATGGGCACGAGCGATTTGAACGAGAAGACGTCAATCGTTTTGCCGTTGCGATTGGAAGAAAAATAGCCCGAAGAGCCACCGTCGGGGGACGTGTATGCGAAATCATCGTTCGCCGAGTTGAAAGGTTCATCCTCATGATGGCGCGTTGTCCATTTTCCGTTGTGCCGGATGACCGAAAAAATGTCCAATCCGCCTGCCGAATTATGTCCGGCAGAAGCAAAGAACAGTATATTTTCCGATTGAATGAAAGGGTACAACTCATTTGCTTCCGTATTGACGGCTTCCCCTAAATTGTTAGGTTTTCCCCATTTGCTACCTGTCCATTCGCAGCAATATATGTCGAAACCGCCGAAACCGCCCGGCATATCCGAAGCGAAAAACAAATATTTTCCGTCTTTGCTGATAGAAGGATGTGCTGTTTTATAAGTGGCATTGTTATACTCAAACGGTCTAACATTACCCCATATCCCGCCTTCTTTCCGTGTTATGAAAATACCGTTGGTATGTTTGTCGTTCACCGTCAAATACAGCGTATTTCCATCGGCGCTAAGGGAACCGGGACCTTGATGGGCACTGCTTATCAGTTCCTTTTGCAGAATATGCGGATGGTTCCATTTCTCATCTTTGCGCTCTACCTCGTACAGTTGAAAGAGATATTCGTCATTGAGGTCGGTACGGCTGAGTAGCACATTCTGATTTTTGTTAGAACAAAACAGGATACCGTTTGCGCAGGGTATAGCCGCCACTTCATCTGCGTATGAAGTATTGAACGGCAGAGGCTGTACTTCATACCTTAATTGTGCCTGAATCAAATATCCGGGCATTAACATCAACAATAATATGAATTTTACGGAATGTTTCATTTCAAATACAATGGATTTTCGGCTTTTACACGGTAACGTAATTCGTAGCGAAGGAATATCTCGTGCGAACCGGCGTTGATATTGGCTACGCCTAAGCCCTGGTCGTAGGCATAGCCGACACATATTTGGGGATTGACTCTTATTTCAGCCATTGCGCCCCACACTTTGGCGCTGCGATAGGATATTCCTACTTCTACCCTGTCTTCGGGCAGGAAAACAAAGTTGAGATTGATGTCAGCCAGCAATGTTTTGTCTATTCCATACCGCAGTAAGGCGGATGGTTTCAGTTTGGCATTGTTGCTTACGGGAATCATCACGCCCCCGTAAAGCAGCACGTCGTACAAACTGAGTGCGCCTTTATATTGGTCGGCTTTGACGGGTGTATAGTGCAGCAGTTTTGGAACAGACAATCCGACAAAATACCCGGGCGCATAATAAAATGCACCTGCGCCCACATTAGGCATCCATGTACGGTGCAATTCCGCGCTCTCGAACATTGGGTCGTTGGGTTGAATCGTTGTGATGTTGGAAAGGTCTTCGCGAATTAGGTCAAGTCCGCCTTGAAGTCCGAACGATAACTTGCCTTTTCCCATTTTTACACGGTAGGCATACACGCCATATACACCGGTTTTCCTGTAAATGCCCACTTTGTCATTTACAGCCAGCAAACCGATGGCTGTTTGCGGATTGCGTAAGGGGAAATCGCCTGAAAAAGTAAAGGTAGAGGGCGATCCGGGTATGTCCAACCATTGAGTCCGATATAGCACAGCCATATTCAACACTTCGCGACTGCCGGCAAATGCAGGATTTATCGCTAATCCGTTGTATTGATACTGGTTGTACAGGGGATTGTCCTGTGCCCGACAAAACATAACGGACATCAGCAAACAACCGATGAACAATATTTTATTTTTTGAGCGTGACATATCCGGTTTTTAAGTATTTTTTTTGATTACTGCCCGTTAATGTCAGGCGGTAAAAATAGGTGCCTGAGGGGAGGTCGTTCCCTGATGAATCCTTACCTTCCCACAAACAGGGGTAGGGTTCTACGCTTATAAGCGATGACGTTTGAAAGATGACCTTATTATTGCGGTTGATGATAACCAAATCAAAATGTTCGGCATGATTGCTGCCTAATACGCCGAAACAATCGTTGATTTGGTCATTGTTAGGCGAAAATCCGCTTGGAATGGTTATATCTTTGACAATAACGGATACCTGAGCCGATTTATCGGGACAATAGCCGTTGTCGCTGCTGACAGTCCATGTTAGAATGGTGTTGCTGCCAATATCCAATCCTGTTAGATTTTTGCTGTTGGGTACATTAGAGTCCGAAAGACTGCCTGTGCCTTCTATTTTCCATGTTCCGATTCCGTCACTGATGGGCGCTACATTAACAATCGTACTGAACTTAAAGTGCAATGTGGTATCCATGGCGGGAGAGGTGATGATGGCATCAGAAGGCGTCTTGTCAAAGTGGACGAGAGTTGTGGAACTGGTGCTGGTGCACGGTCCGGAATTGACAGTACGGATGTAATATCTGTCGCCTGTGTAACCTTTTTCCGGTTGCAGGTCTTCTGTCGTGTTAGGCAAGGGATTCCAGTCGGTACCGGTTTCACTGCTTTGCCATTGATACTTGTAATCACCGTCACCGCCTGCAATATCGCCGTTTTTAAGCGATACCGGATGTTCCGTCTCACAAAGGTTTTGGTCGGCGGTGAGCGCATTGTTTTTTATGCCGGGGATAAT
>JAISKR010000332.1 GCA_031260845.1 Bacteroidales bacterium | reverse complement strand
ACCCAACAGTTCAACGCCTTTCAGGAAAATAGCGGGGTCGGGCTTGCGAATGTTTACCACTGCCGATTCTACAACGTGTTGGAAACAGTCGCGAATAGCGTAGCCTTTGAGTACGGCGTTCAGATTGCCGTAGAAATTGGAAACCACGACTAAGGGGCACAATTGCGCCAATTGCGCCAATACGGGACGTGCTCTGTCGATGGTACGGCGCACCAAGGCGTCGCAAGCCGCTGTCATCTTTTCTGCAAGAGCAGACCGCGATGAGACGTCGTATTGCGGCAGATAGCCTTCATTAGACAAATATTCCAATTGCAGCGCCGTTTTTACACGAAGCGTGTCCTTAAAATCAAAGTCGGGCAAGATAAGCGGACGAATGGCTACCGTGCGTTCGGCGTATTTGTAAGCTTCCCTGAACAAATCCTTGCTCACAGGCAGTTTTTCCGCCTCATATTGCGCCCAGAACACTTCCGCCCAATGAACGCCGTTGGTGTCGATGGTGCCTCCGTAATCGAGCATTATTCCTTTGACCGGCTTGTTCATGATTGTGAAACGGGTGTTATTGGCTTGATTTGCTTGTTTCGCGGGCGATACATGAGCGCCAGTCCGACAAGTATCCAGAAGGTTTCGCGAATGCGGGTAATCAGGCTGACATACACGCCCAAGCCCGACGCCAGCGTCATGCCCTGAAAAGCCAGCAGAAAACCGCCTTCGCGCGTGCCCATTTGCAGGGGTGCGAAAAACAGGATATTGGCGAGCAGGGAAGTTACCGCTATGGCAATCACCGCGTCAATGTAGCCAAAATCGCTCATGCCCAACGCCATCACAATAAAATAGACCTCCAAACTTGACACGAAACGGGAAAGATATTCGAGGGCAAGCGATTTGAAAAAATCTTTGCGCCGACAGGTGTATAATTCGGCTATCTTGGCGTCGGTATCCTGTATCTTTTCCATCGTTTGTGCGCTCATCCGCTGCACTTGCCTGCCGAGAAACGGTATTTTTGCGGCTATCCGCAGACTTTTTACCAACAATCCGTTCCGGTAGCCCTTGATGAAGAAACGAACGAACGCCGCGCACACTGCTATTATCCCTAAAACGACGCATATTACCGCTATGGAAGGGCTTTTAAACGCCAAAATCAGGATGGCAGCCGTTGCCCAAAACAGGAAATGCGACATAATGTGCATCATGCTGTACAGAATGACAGACGATGATGCCTTTGCACCGCCTACGTATGGTCGTAATTCTAATATCCGGTAGGGTTCTCCGCCAAGCGCCACGACAGGCGTGGTGTAATTGATGGCGTATCCGCTGACGGTCATCTGAAAAATGCGCAGAAAAGGCACGTGCGGCGTTTGTCCGTCGCGAATGATGGTGCGCCACGAGAGGGTGTTGAGCAGGTAAACCACTATCCATATCCCGATAATAGGGACAAACCACCAACCTGTCACGCGAATATTATCCCAAATAACGCCGACGCCGATTTTATATATCATGTACGACACGGCTACCACGCCTATCAGCAGAAATATGACGCGAAATCTATTGCTTTTTCGGGGCATCCTTCAATTTTTTGTAGAAATATTCGCTTATACGCCCCTGTTTCACAATCATGTAAATCAGCATAATGTTCAACACCAATATTTCAAAACAGAAATAGAGCCACGGCTTACGCAGCAACAAACTGACAAACAGCGCGATGACACGGGTGTTGAAAGTCAGCATATTGGTATATTTCATCAGGGAAATGTTTTTCGCCCGGAACTCGTCCCGCAGCCATTGCGGCGCCTCGTCGCCAAAACATTCACGAACACGTTTCAGGAATTGTTGCAGTTTCGGCGTCATACTCTCCTGTCCATTCGTGTAATTGATATAGACAGCCATCATGAATTTCCGGACAAAATTCTTCGACCAAATCAGTTTTTTAAATTCGGGGACAAGCAGTTCGATACGGTCCACCTCGCTGCCTTCCTTCCCTTTGAGAAAATACAAATGGATATTGCGGTAATAATCGGACATAGAGGCTTGTTGTATGTGGCTTGCGCCCGCCAAAGCGCCCAATCCCCATATCGCTATCGTCAAGCCTTCGTGCTGCATACGGATGCACAGGGCAATGTAGATGGTGATAAACCACAGATTACCCGCCATTCCGTCAAGAATACGCCCGATGCGGGTTTTATCGTTGGTCATGCGGGCTAACTGCCCGTCGGCGCTGTCGAGCGAATTGGCTACGACCAAGAGAATCATCCCTACTACATTGTAGCATAAATCGCTGTAACCAAACAAAATGCCGGCGGTAATGCCGATAAAAATGCTGGCAACAGTCACCGGATTAGGTCTGACGCCCAAACGGCGAAACAGCAAAGCCCAAGCGTAGCCAATGGGACGGTAAAACCACAAATCCAGCGTTTCTTCCGTGTCCGCAGACTTCAATGTATCAGCATATTTAACCTTTTTTTGTTCCATTTCGCGGGCTTTAAAAAATGTCACAAAAGTAATGAAAATCTGAATACAAAATCACTTTTTACTCGCTTTATTCAAACTTTAACGACAAATTCGGCAAATTGAGCGTTTCATGCGGGGTGACAGGGTCGCTTAGTTGCCAACTGACAGGAAAATACTCGTTTTTGCGGAATTTTACCGGCGCTAATTTTTTCACGTAAACCTGCTGGGCGTCGGGCAAGGCAATACCGATATGTGCATATTTATGAAAATTGCTGAAACATTTCACTAACAGTTGGTTTTTCCCCTGTTTTAAATTCAGCAATACCAAATCCTGCATACTTTCCTTTTTGAAAATATTGTTGTGCAGCAAGAGCAGTTGTCCGTTTAAAACAGCCATGACTGCATCGGAAGAG
>JAISKR010000276.1 GCA_031260845.1 Bacteroidales bacterium | reverse complement strand
TTGTTCACCGCCGCCGAGCCGGTATTATCCGTATGTCCGGAAACTTCAATCCGTACATTGGGATTCTCTTTGAGCAGATTGACCAACTTGTTCAACTCGGTAAACGATTCGGGCATCAGGATAGAACTGCCGGTTTTGAACAGGATATTTTGAATAACCACCTTTGCGCCGCTCTCCAATTTCTTCAATTCAAAATTACGAAGAAGCAAAGTGCTGTCTGCGGTGAATTGAAGCACGCTGTTCACAAAGAAATAGCCTTCTGAGGTAACTTCCAGCAGGAACGGACCTTCATCCGCCACGGAAAGTTCGTATTTCCCGTCTTCACCTGATTCAACGGTCTGTGTGACTTGCTGCCCCGGCTTGTTCACATTGATAGCGGCTTTCAGCGGATTGTGGGTATTTTCCTCAGTAATAATGCCTGTCAGCACATAAGCGTTGGCGCTTCTTTGCATTGTAATGTTTTTACTGCTTTCTGCCTCTCTGATATTTTTCAGTTGCATTTTTTCCGTATGGTCGAAATAGTTAGTCGCCTTGGCGGTAAGCGCAACATTGATTTTGTCTTCCAGGGTAATCGTATAGAATCCTGATTGTTCGTTGGATACAGTCCTGTACAATACAGAGTCAGTACCTTCTTCTTTCAACGTAATTTCAGCCTGTACCGGTTTTCCTGTTTTCAGGTTCGAAACGTAACCGCTGAGCGTGAAAGGGTGCAACAACTTTGTGAGTGCATAATTTTTCTCTATTTTGGCATGACGTTCATTTGGCGCCTCCAATTCTTTTGTTAAAACTCTGTACCCGGGCGCTTCCACCTGAACGGTAAACATACAGCCACCGCCGGTTTCCATTTTGATGCTGTACCGTTGTATCTGGGTATTGTTTTCGGCAGAGCCTGCAAGCGCATCGTCTTCTTTTGAAAGTAAACTGACCGTAGCGGGAATTTGTACGCCTGTTTCCGAATCGGTTACGTCGCCAAACAATTCAAACGGAATCCGCAAATCTTTTTTGATGACATACAGGTCTAAGCCGCCGAAACCGCCGCTCCGTTTGGAAGAGAACAAGACATAAGTGCTGTCTGACGTGATGCGGTAAAACAAATCATCGTCGGGTCCATTAATAGGATAGCCCATATTGACCGGCTCGCCCCAGACGCCGCTCTCGTCTTTTTTCGACTTGTAAATGTCGAATCCGCCCATTCCGGGGTATCCGTTGGATGAAAAATAGAGCGTGTTGCCGTCGGGCGAAACAAATACGCCTTCTTCGGCAAGCGGTGTATTGATACTTTTCAGATTTTTGGGACGTTTGAAACTTTTTTTACCTTTCTTTTGAGCATACCATATATCTTTACCGCCTTTGCCGCCCATGCGGTCGGAAATGAAATAGGCGTCGCCGTTTTCTGCAAAGGCAATACTGCCTTCTTTGCTGGCTTTTCGGCTGATTTTTTTACTTATTCTGCGGTCTTTTTTGGTTTTACCGCTTTCCTTAAATTCTACACGATAGATATCGCCAAAGCGCTTTTTGCCTCTGTAATATTGTAAACTGCCATCCTCAGGATTGACACCTGCCACACTCAGGTGTTTATTGGATGTGACCGTTGCCGGTATGGCTTCACTTGCCTGCCCGTTGGAAAAATCGACCGAATACCAGACACGTTCCTGATGTTCCGACCGGTCGGTCAGGTCAGTGGCGTCATCTTTGGGTCTGCGGGATGTGAAGAACAAGCCTTTGGATGGATCCTCCACTGCCACAGCGCTGTAATCGTCGTAATAACTGTTGACGCCCGGTCCCAGGTTCGTGATGAAAACAGGGACTGAATCGCGGATGGCTTTTGCCGAAAAATCACAAATGTCGATAAAGCGATTGATTTTTGCTGTTTCTTTTTTCTGCTTGCGGGGTGTCAGCGATTGAAGATATTGATTGAAGGCTTCTTTGGCTTCTTCGTATTTGTGGTTATATATCAACGCGATTCCCTTTTGGCAATAGTAATCGACGGCTACCTCCGGTTCGGTCTGGTTGAAGTATGCCAAAGCGTTTTGAGAATTGACGCCGTACAGATTGCTCACGGCTATCTTATAGTTGAGTGGCGAATAGTCATTCTTCAAACGGTACAACTTCATGTAACGCTCCATAGCAGCATCATAAAGACCTTTCTTATAATACTTTTCAGCATATTTCAGGTCTTTTTTGACGTCACTTGACAAAGACAAAAATTCTTGTTTATTAATTTTAGGATTCTCTTGCGCGTACAGCGGAAGACCAAGCAAGAGAACACAAATGAAGATATTTCTTATCATATCCGTTTAATATTAAAAAATTGGCAAAAATTAACAACTTTTTACAAAAAGTATGCCAAAAATATATTTTTGATAAATTTTACTACATTTCATCTATTTATATTTTCCTTTCCACAGTTGTTCCATTCGTGCTTTGATTTCTTTTTCGCGGGCATTGTCCGCTGCGTGGTAGAATGTGGTGCCTTTGATGCTGTCGGGCAGAAACTCCATATCGACAAAATTGCCGGCGAAATCATGAGCGTATTTGTAGTTTTTATGGTATCCGAGGTCTTTCATCAGTTGGGTGGGGGCGTTGCGGATGTGCAGAGGCACAGGCAGGTTGCCGGTTTCGCGCACAAAAGCCAGCGCACTGTCGATTGCCATATAGCCGGAATTGCTTTTGGGCGAGGTGGCGAGGTAAATGGCGGTTTCCGACAGGGGAATGCGTCCTTCGGGCATACCGATGGCGTGAACGGCGTTGTAGCAACTTGCCGCCATCAGGAAAGCATTGGGATTTGCCAGTCCGATGTCCTCCGCAGCAAGGATAACCAAGCGGCGGGCGATAAACAGCGGGTCTTCGCCGCCCTCAATCATGCGGGCGAGGTAATACACCGCCGCGTTGGGGTCGCTGCCCCGCACCGATTTGATGAACGCCGAAATGACGTCGTAGTGCATCTCGCCGTTTTTGTCGTACATGGCGAGGTTTTGCTGCACACGTTCTAGCACCTTGTCATCGGTAATCACGATGTCTTCCGCAGGTTTACCGTCTTTGTCGAGGTCGGCTACAATCACTAATTCGAGCGCGTTGAGCAGTTTCCGTGCATCCCCGCCCGACACGCGCAGCAACGCCGATGTTTCCTCCAACTTCACCGGCAGCGTTTTCAGCAAATTGTCCTTTTTCAGCGTCAAATCAATGAGCGCCAGCAGGTCGTCTTTTTCCAACGATTTGAGCGTATAGACCTGACAGCGCGACAGCAAAGGCGAAATGACCTCGAAAGAGGGGTTTTCGGTGGTGGCGCCAATAAGCGTAACGACGCCTTTTTCCACCGCCGCCAGCAAGGAATCCTGCTGCGACTTGCTGAAACGATGAATTTCATCAATGAACAGAATCGGACAGGGCTGGTCGAAAAACTTCTGTTTCTTGGCGCTTTCGATGGTTTCGCGCACTTCCTTTACGCCCGAATTGACGGCGCTGAGACTGTAAAACGAGCGATTCAGTTTGTTGGCGATGATTTGCGCCAGCGTGGTTTTGCCAACGCCCGGCGGTCCCCACAGGATAAACGACGACACATTGCCGGAATCAATCATACGGCGCAATACCGCCCCTTCGCCTACCAAATGCTGCTGCCCCACGTATCCGTCGAGGTTGGTCGGTCGCATTCTGTCCGCTAAGGGTTGGCTACTGAGGTACATTTGATTTTAAAATTGTATGGTGCTTAATTCTTTCCCAAAATCGCGAATTGTTTTCTCGATTTCTTTTTTTCTTTTTATTGATGGCTTCTTCGTACCATTCACATACGCTGCCAATAAACTTTGCTGCATATTCATGCGGCGGGCAATAGCCGATGCGTTCAATTCCGGGTATTGATGAAAAACCTTCGCCACTCCGGTAGGCTCGGGGTCATCGTACAGAAAACTTTCAAAAGAAATATCTTCGTCCACATCGTGCCAATGAATACCGGAATAGGAAATGCGATAATTGTTTCGTTGTTCATCCGACGCATATTTCAAGCGATGGTACCACAGAAGCGATTGCCAAAGTTCCTTTCCGTCATTGGTTTGAATGAAAATTTTTTCATCGTCAAACCAAAGTTTACTTATTTCCATTTCTGTTTTCATCGTGTTTATTTCTTCCGTCGAATGCTTTTTTCCATTCATCTATAAAAATTTCCTTGTTCTCTTCGATGATGCTTTCCGCCAATCGAATATCTTTTGGTTTCAAGCCATGATTATACACAAGTACAATATCGGTTTCTATCTCAAATTTGGCTTCCCCATCCCCATTTTCGACGTGTATATGGATGGGCTCGTGGTCTCTGAGGTAGAAGTAAAATCGTAGTCCAAAGAGAATTAATACTGTTGGCATATATTTTTTGTTTTTGAATTATACCACAAAAATAGGTTATTATTTTATAACCACCAAATGTTTTGCCGATTATTATTTTTCCCGATACAGCCCTTCGCGGGAAAGAAGTTTATCCTGACCGGCAAGATTATAGAGCACAATGGCTGTTACCACCGCCGA
>JAISKR010000119.1 GCA_031260845.1 Bacteroidales bacterium | reverse complement strand
GATGTCTAAATGAAATGAAGCCATACAATTTTCGATTTGAAATTTTTTACAAAGATAGGATAGTTATTTAAACAACACAATACCATATTTATGGTAAATTATTACAAGCCCAGCAACTTCTGGTATTCCGTCAGCGCTTCGATAACGTTTTGTCCGGCATAGATGAAATGTTCGATACCGGCGGCTTTCAATTCGTCCACAATAGGTTTTGGGAAGCCAGCCAGCACGAGAATCCCCTTATTTTTGGCGGCTGCCACGGCTTGTGGCGCCAGCGCAGGATATTCGTCGTCGCTGCTGCAAAGTACGATGATGTCGGCTTTGGCTTTCACGGCGGCGGCTACGCCTTCTTCCACCGTTTCAAAGCCATTGTTGTCGGTGATTTCAAAACCTGCCACAGAGAAGAAATTCTGGGCAAATCCTGCACGTGCTTTGCGCATGGCTAAGTTGCCGATGGTCAGCAGGAACACTTTGGGCTGACGTTTGCTGTTCTCTGTCCGCAGGCGCAAGGCTTCAAAAGATTCGCCCAAGCGGAAAAATTTCAGGGGACCGGCGATTTTTTCGCTATTTGCAGACCTGCTGCAACAACCGACGTCGCCAATCTGGTCTTTCATTTCTTCTTTGAGATTGGCGTATTGGTTCGTACCCAACAGCACTTCTTTGCGCGAAGCGATGGCAGCACGGCGTTTTGCAGCGCTTTCTTCCACTTGTGCCTGAATAAATCCGGCTTTCATGGCAGCGAGGTATCCGCCTTTGTCTTCTATTTCGAGGAAAAGTTTCCAAGCGCTGTCGGCAATGGAAGCGGTCAGGTTTTCGATGTAATAGGAACCTGCTGACGGGTCAACAATTTTGCCGAAGTAGGCTTCATCCTGCAATACAATCTGCTGATTGCGGGCGATGCGGTCGGAAAAAGCGTCGGAACGGCGATAGGCGCTGTCGAACGCTTGCACCGTCATGGAATCCACGCCGGCTATGGCGGCAGACATGGTTTCGGTGGTTGACCGCAGCAAATTAACGTAAGAATCGTAAACAGTGATGTTCCAGTCGGCTGTTTCGCCGTGTATGGTCATGTATGTTTCGTCTGTGGCTTGCGGCGCAAAGGCTTTCACAAGGTTTGCCCACAGCAGTCGTGCAGCACGCAACTTGGCTATCTCCATGAAATAGTTGGAACCAACGGCAAATTTGAACTGGATGCGTTTGGCAATTTCTTCTGCTTTTACGCCTGCATCGGTGAGTTGCGACAGGTATTCGCTGCCCATGCTCAGTGCATAAGCCAGTTCCTGCACGAGCGTTGCACCTGCATTTTGGAAATGCGATGCTTCCACGCCGATGACTTTAAAATTATCCGCATCTTTCACCGTTTCGATTAACTTTTTAAGGGTATCTACCGGAAATTCAGATTTTCCGTAGAAATTGCCGCTGAAAGCAAGTCTGCCGAGCGGGTCGAAAAAGATAGAGCCTTTCACGCCTTTGCGTCCGCTTTGTTTGCCTTCGGCGTCTTTCAGAAAAGCGTCAAGCACGGGCTGTGCATTGATGCCTGTGTAGAAATGTACCGGATGAGCGCCGCTGCATATTCCTGCCAGCAGGGCGGTCAGGTTGACTTCTTGCACCTGTTCTTTCTGACTAATGCAGAACCCGATTTCGTCGGCGCCTTTGGCAATAGCATCCAACGCTTTGGCATTGGCTGTGCTTTCTTGATTTTCTTTTACGCCTACGTCTTGCCGAATCGCCCATTTGTTGGCGTCCTGCCGCTTGCCGCGCACGTAAGGGAACGAACCGGGCGTAGCATTGAGGTATCCCAACCCGTTGAGATGTTCACTGCGGTAATACGGGCGTACATTGATGCCTTCGTTGGTGCGCCATACCAACTTTTTCTCGTAATCGGCGCCTTTCAAGTCAATGGTGATTTGATTTTCCCATTGTTCTGTGGTCACCGGTGGAAATTCTGAAAACAGATTTGTGTCTGCCATTGTTTTTATTTTTTGATAGAATTTTTACTATAAAAAGAAGGCACAAAAATAGGTATAAGAAGTTAAAATCACAAATCAGACAATTATTTTCTCAAAATTCTTTGCGAAATTGAATTGATTTTCCGGCTTTTGCTTCTCAGCCCTTTTGTATTGCAGCGGCAGGCTGAACCAGAACGTTGAACCAACGCCTTCTTCGGATTCTAACCAGATATCGCCGCCCATCAGTTTTACCAAATTATGCGAAATGGATAATCCCAACCCAATTCCATGATAGTTAGTGTGTTTACTGCTGTCATATCCTTGTCGAAACCGGTCAAAGATATTCGTTTTGTATTCTTCCGAGATGCCAATACCCGAATCTTCGATGAAGAATATCAATCCGGAATGATTTTCCGTCACTTGATAGCCAAACCGGATATACCCGAAGTTGGTAAATTTCACAGCATTATTCATCAGGTTGGTGATGATTTGTTGCAGCCTTGTCGGGTCTGTTTCTATAAAGCAGGCGTCAATAGACCGGCTATCGTCCAGCACCAATTCGATGTTTTTCTCGTCTTTGCCTATAAAATCCTCGTAGAATGTGAGGGTTTCCCGCATCAGTTTGTTGACGTCAATGCGCGAGGGATGAATGACCATCTGGTGCGAGTCTAATTTGGATATGTCTAAAATATCGCCTATTATCTGCAATAATTGCCGCACATTATTGTGGATAATTTCAATGTAAAATCTACGTTTTTCCACAGGCAGGTTGTCTTTTTCCAAGAAGGAAAGGAATCCGATGATACCGTTCATGGGTGTGCGCACTTCATGTGACATATTTGCCAGAAAACTGGATTTGAGTTTATCCGATTCTTCTGCCTTTTCTTTGGCTTCGATGGCTTCCCGTTCATATTGTTTCCGTTCGGTGATGTCCACGATGACACCGTCCCACACGATGGCTTTGTTCTTGCTGCGGTAGGGTTTGGCGTTTTCGAGCAGCCATATTTCCTGTCCGTCTTTTATCAGGCGGTATTCGCAGGTATAGGGTATCATTTTCTTGCCACATTCCTCTTGAAGTTGCAATTTGTGTCGCAAGTCATCAGAATTGATGTTTTTGTACAACTTGCCAATATCGCTCACAATATCTTCCGCAGTTACATTGAACCATTTATTGACCGTATTGCTGATGTAAGCAATGGTCGATGATTTTCCGATGAAAGAATATTCACGATAAACTAAACCGTTCGAAAGGTTGTCGCTGAGAGATAAAAGTTGCTTTTCATTTCTTCTCAATTTGGAAGTCTGTTGACGCACCATGTCTTCTAAACTGTTTTTGTATAAGAACAGTTCGGCGTTGATGTTTCTAATTTCTTCATTCTGCTCTTTCTGGCGTCTATTGGCGATTTTTCCCCTGCGGTAACTCATGATACTAATGATCAGCAAAGCCATTGACAGCATGAACGCTATCAGTACGAACCATATTCTGGTTTTTTGTTGTGTGATGGTTTGTTCCTGCGTGTGCATTTGCATTTGGAACAGGGCGTCCTTTTCCTGACGGGCTTTTTCAAACTCATATTGTTGCGTGAATCGTTGGAATTTTTCGCGGTTTTCCTTTATGTTCAAAGAGTCAACCACTGTTTTTTGCAGGTGAAGTATGTCCAACGCTTTGCGATATTCGCCCTTGGCGGCATAAACATTGCTCAATAGTTCCAGCGCCGCCGATTGTATCGCATCAAATTTAATATCTGCTGAAACGGCTTCTGCACGCATCGCCATCATTTCCGCTTTGTGAAGAAGTTGATGCTCAAAATAGACCTTGCCGGCACCCAGATAGGTTTCAGCCATTATTTTCTGGTCTGTCGATGCTGCTGCTGCATCTGCTGCTTTTTCACAATAGTAGATGGCACTGTCAAGTTTGTCCCATGAGTAGTAAGATTCACTTATCCCCTTGTAGGCTTGAGCCAACAGGTTGTTCTTTGGGACGTCAGCAAGATCAAGGCTTTCCCAAATTTTTGTTGCCCGTAGTTGGTATTCGACAATCGTTTTCCATTTTTTAGTTTGATAGAATACATTGGTTTGGTTATAGATGACTCTGGCTACTTGATAGGAATCGCCCAATTCTCTGTACAAATTTTCAGACGCCTTGTAATAAAACACGGATGAATCCATCTGGTTGAGATGCGACATTGACAGGGCATATAACTCTGAAAAAGAGGCTGCCCTTGTTTTATTATCCGTTTCTTTTGCCAAGTTCAATGCAGTTCGGATATGGGGTAGGCTTTCGGAATATTTCCCCAACGAGTGATATACAGTAGCAATAACGCTATATATGTGAAAAATTTCGAGTTTATCATTTAATTGCCGTTTGAACGAAAGCGCTTTTAAAAAATAATCTAAGGCTTCGTATGGTTTGGCTAAATCATGGAAACATAATCCGATATTGTAATAGTTTTTAGCGCTGCCATCGGTGTCTTTAAGGTCAAGGCACAGTTGCAAAGCATCCTCATAATACCAGATGGCTTTGCTGTAATTGTTCAGAAAATAGTAAACAGCGCCCACAGCACGACTCATATCGGCTATACCTTGTCTGTCCTGGATGGAATCAGCCAGTTGCAGCCCTTTTGTGGCATAGTACAGCAGGATTTCATGCTCATGGTAATTCGTACTGATCCATGTGCGGGTGATTTGGTATAAATAAGTTACCTTTTCCGTGTCCTTGGTAAAGGTTTTCAGTTTGCGTTCGACACTGTCCACCTTATGGTCGGTGCAAAAAGCATCCGCTCCGATACTCAAAACAAGCAGTATCAAATATCCCCGGCACAACCATCTTCCAATATTTCGATATAGAAAGGGCATAAATTTAACTTTCGTTCATTAACCTAAATTAATTTTTCCACGGGCAAAAATAGTAAAAATTTTAATAGCGAATCTTTTTTTCGGATGTTTTTTGTTGAGTTTGATTGAACATAATCCATAAAATTAGCGTTAACAGTACCAAATCAGTCATTAAAAATAATGAATGATTTTTTTAAAAATATATTTTTTTTCTGTGAAATGTAAAATAATTTATATATTTGTGGCTTAATTCAAATTAAAATTTATTGTATGAAAAACGTTGAAAATCTTGTATCTCGAAGACAATTTATCGGGAAAAGCATAGCCGCGGCTGCGGCTATCAGTATTGTACCGCGTCATGTATTGGGCGGAAGTGGATTTGTGGCTCCCAGTGATGAAATAACGCTCGGCTTTATCGGCTGCGGCGTTCAGGCACGCGGATTGGCAAGAGAATTTGCTAGACGCGCACGGATAGTTTCCGCGTGCGACGTGTATAAAGCCAAATTAGACCGTTTCAAAACCCTTACCGAAGGTTTGTATGCCGTATCGGGCAAACCGTCAGTCGGGGTGAAAACTTATGAAGATTTTAGAGAGTTGCTGGCAGACAAAGGCACTGATGCTGTGGTGATTGCTACTCCTGACCATTGGCACGCTCTCGCTGTCATCGAATCCGCCAAGGCAGGGAAAGATGTATATTGCGAAAAACCTTACTCGCACACCATCGAAGAAGGTAAATTGATGGTACAGGCAATTAATAAATACCAACGTATCAATCAAACCGGAAATATGCAACGCTCGTGGAAAAATTTCCGTACCGCCTGCCAATTAGTCAGAAACGGACATATCGGCGACGTTATTGAAGTGAAAGTATGTTGCGGACCTCCTCCGAGGAAATTTAACCTGAAACCGGAAAAAGTACCTGCCGGTTTGAATTGGGACAGGTGGATTGGTCCGGCAGAGGTTCACGATTTCAACTGGGAACTGGCTCCTCCGATTGAAAACGGAATGTTCCCCAACTGGCGCAACTTTAAAGAATATGGTAACGGAATGACAGCCGACTGGGGCGCTCACATGTTCGATATCGCACAATGGGGCTTAGGTATGGACGACAGCGGTCCGGTTGCCGTATATCCGATTGACAAAGACCACAAATATCTGACCTTCGAATATGCCAACGGCGTGAAAATGACGCATGAAGATTTCGGTCGCGGATATGCTGTCCGCTTCATCGGAACCAAAGGTATTATCGACATCAGCCGCGAGTTTCTGGATACATTGCCCGCCAATGCAAAAACTCATGAATTTACCGATAGCGAAATCAAACTGTACGAAAGCAATGACCATTACAACAACTTTCTGGACAGCATTAAATCCCGCAAACCAACGGTCAGTACAGCCGAAATAGGTCACCGTACCGCTACGGTTTGTTTCCTTGCCAACATCGGTTATGAACTGGAACGCCCTCTTTTCTGGGATCCGGTGAAAGAAGAGTTCAAAAATGACAGCGAAGCCAACGGTCTGCGTAGCGGCATCGTTCGCAAACCTTGGGCTTTGAAGGTCTGAGTTGTATAAGACGGTGGCTATAACAGCACCGGATAGTTTATTTCAAAGGTTAATTATTGTTAATAATAATTAACCTTTTTTTGTGGAATACAAAAAAAAACTTAAATTTGCGGCTTAATTAAAACTTAAATTTTATTGTATGAAAAACGTTGAAAATCTTGTGTCCCGAAGACAATTTATCGGGAAAAGCATAGCCGCGGCTGCGGCTATCAGTATCGTACCGCGTCATGTATTGGGCGGAAGTGGATTTGTGGCTCCCAGTGATGAAATAACGCTCGGCTTTATCGGCTGCGGTGTTCAGGCACGCGGATTGGCAAACGA
>JAISKR010000060.1 GCA_031260845.1 Bacteroidales bacterium | reverse complement strand
AAATGTACATGAAAAATTTGAATTTACACACAGACGAATAAATTTTGAAAAAATATAGCGGAAAGAAACAATATTTTTACACCACATTCCGTTTTTTATATATTAATTAAATTCAAAATATTTAGCCTATGCCTAAGTTTACACTTTTATTCATTTTACACAACTATTTGTGTGCGTCGCAAACCATACATTTCAATACTGAAAGCCAAATAGATGCAAAAATTGAGGAATTCTTCCACGATGCTGAGTTGCAGGTTAACCAAACTCTATTGCACGACATCTGCCAAAAAGCCTCCACAGCAGTAGCGCATTTGAAAAAGTAAGCAGTGAGTTTGCAAACTCTTTACAGATGTGACAAATTCGCTTTGACGTAACCATGGACAACGCATTAAATTTTGAGTAATTATTAACTGGATAATTATTAATACTTAATTTTAGTTTCGGAAATGTCCTTTTAAACATACAGTAATTAAGGTATATACACAATTATAGTGTGTGTGTAAATTAATATAAGAATTTCCCAATAAAATCTGAACCATTCTCGCTGTTTTGATATTATCGCTTAGTTCAACACCATTTCCCATATCAGAAAATAAATCAAATGATGCACCTTAATATCTGATAATGGTTGAGCGAAAAAACGTAATTCGTAATTGCTTAAAATAACGTTGGATAATCGGTTTCAAATTTCTCAATCACCGTTGAAATAACGGTTTCGCGGATAAATTTGGAACGATTGCGGATGCCGTATTTTTTGCAATATTCGTCAATCGCCTTTATTTCCTTGTTGTTGAACAGAATGGTTGCCTTATTTACCCGCAACAAATCCGACTCCGAATGATTGTTCAAAGTCGGTTTTTGCTGCTTTTTTTGGCTTTTCCCTTTCATCACGAGGCTTTGTCAACTGTCAACTATTTGGAACCCGTTTCAATCTTCTGTTGATATTCGCTTGCACCACGTAATGGTCAATCAGCGGGGCAAAAGTGTTCATCAACAGGATGGCGAGCATCATTCCTTCGGGGTAAGCCGGATTGAGCACACGAATGAGCACAGCCAGAAGACCTATCAGGAAACCGTAGATATATTTGCCGGTGTTGGTATGCGCCGCCGATACAGGGTCTGTTGCCATGAAAATGGCGCCGAATGCAAAACCGCCCATCACGAAATGGTAGTAGAACGGCACTTCCATGGTGACATTGCCGCCAATCGCGTTGAACAGCAATCCTATTGATGCGCCGCCCGCAAATACGGACAGCATGATGCGCCAACTGCCGATACCGGTAATAATCAACACCGCCGCGCCAAGCAAAATGGCTAAGGTCGAGGTTTCGCCTACACAGCCGGGGATAAATCCGAAGAACATATCGCTGAGCGAGGCTGTGGGCAGGTGTCCTGCGGCAACTTCTGACAAGGGCGTTGCGCCGCTGAAACCGTCCACTAATTTGACGCCTTCCTCGCGGACGCCCGAAATCCATACCTTATCGCCCGAAATCTCCGAAGGATAGGCGAAAAACAGGAATGCCCGAACTATCAACGCCGGATTCCAAATGTTCATGCCGGTGCCTCCGAAAATCTCTTTGGCAAACACCACCGAGAAAGCGGTTGCCACGGCTACCATCCACAAAGGAATGTCCACCGGAACGACCAAGGGTATCAGGATTCCCGACACGAGAAAACCTTCATTCACCTCGTGTCCCCGCGCCTGAGCCACACCAAACTCGATGCTCAACCCCACCACATACGACACTATTATAATAGGTAACACACGAAGAAAACCGAACCAGAAATTTTCGAATATCGTGCGGGTAACTTCCGTTGCCACGCCATTCTGGTAGCCCACGTTCCACATACCGAACAGCAATGCCGGCATTACTGCCAGAATCACCACCGTCATGCTGCGCTTCATATCCCCCGCATCACGGATATGCGTTCCCCGCCGTGTGACGGTGTTGGGCACAAACAAAAATGATTCGAACGCCTCAAAAGTAGAGTGCAGTTTCTCAAACTTGCCTCCCTTCTCAAATTTCGGCTTTATCTTGTCAATATACTCTCTTAACATTTTTGATTTTTAATTTATATTGTTGATTGTTACGCCATTTCCTTCATCATCATATTGATACCATCTCTGATGATTGCCTGCACGTCGGTTTTGGAAGTACAGACAAATTCGCAAAGTGCAAAATCTTCTTCCGCCACTTCATAAATACCGAGTTGCTCCATTTTTTCGATTTCGCCTGCCAGAATTGCTTTTACCAAATGCTCCGGATAAATGTCCATCGGGAATACTTTTTCATATTGACCGGTAAACACTAATGCGCGACGACCGCCATGCAGATTGGTGTTCAGTTTATACTCTCTGTCCGGCGTCAGCCATGAGAAGAAAGTACGTCCGGCGCTATATTTGCCGAATCCGGGCGTCACCCAGCCGAGCATTTCGTAATAATCACCTTCGGGAATCACCGTCACCTGACTGTCGTAGAAACCAAGATAGCCATCCGGCGCTATTTGCGAGCCGGTGAGCACATTTCCGCTGATATAGCGATTGTTGCCGTTCTTGATATTGTCTGCAAGGGCAGATATGCGGCAACCGCCTGTCACCTTGTAATAGCGGGGTGTTTTCACTTCCGAACCGCTCAGCACAATCGTTTTGGAAACATCATACACGCCTTTTTTCATCAAACGCCCTATCACCGACACGTCTTGCGGATTGACATACCAAACCGTTTCGCCCTTGTTCACCGCGTTGATATGGTGTATCTGTACGCCCACATTACCAGCCGGATGCGGACCGTCAAACTCATGAATCTCAACATTGGCAGCCTTTGCAAAGGTAGTTGCCGGCGGATAGCCCGAATGGATACCGAGATGCACCTTGCCGGAAGTCAATTGAGCAAGGGTATCAATACCGGTTTGAAAATCAGCATCCAAATCCTGAAAAATATAGTCATAGTCGGGACCGAGCGGCGCCGTATCGAAGCAGGATATAAAAATCGCCTTGGGCGTATCCTGTGGGTTGGCAATGATAGCATAAGGACGCTGCCGGATGAAGGGCCAAACCCCTGACGCCAGCAGGTATTCAGCAATGGCAGTCCTGTCGGATGAAGAAGGTTTTGCTGCCGAAAAATTTTCAGACAAATGACCTTCGGCTTTCACCACCACTTCGAGAACACGGCGTTTTTCGCCCCGCACTACCGCTTCCACCGTTCCGCTAACGGGCGATGCGAACAGCACTTCCGGACGGTTTTTGTCCGCAAACAAAGGCGTTCCGGCTTTTACCGTTTCACCCTCTTTTACCAATATCTTTGGAATTAGCCCCGGAAAATCCGTTGGCTTCACTGCATATCTGTCAGATGGCTCCGCTTTGACGAGAATCTTTTCCGCCTTCCCTTGTAACCTGATATTCAGCCCCCTTTTCAGTTTAATCACTTTCGACATACACCACAAAGTTGTTTTGTAAAAAAACACAAAAATAAT
>JAISKR010000005.1 GCA_031260845.1 Bacteroidales bacterium | reverse complement strand
ATGCAGAACCGAACATATTGTTCTGGAAGAAACTGCTCGAATGGATGCAACTGACCGAAAGCCGCTTGCAGCAATACCAACTGATGACGCCTGCCTTGCAGGAACGCGCCACCCGACTGACGCGGTACATTGCCATTGTGGAAAACCTTGCGGAGAAACAGGGCGAACAACCGGACAAGGAGGTTTACCGCTTCATTTCGCATATCGGTGACAGCATCGCACAGTTATCGCTCTCGATGGTTCAACCGCCGGTTGACCGTTGGCAATGGACAAAAGGAAGCGACCACGGAGTATCCGTAGAAGAGCCTGTTTTCGAGCGCAAGAATAACGGAAAGAGCAGCATCTTGTATGCCGCCGTCGGCAATGTTCAGCAAATTTACATTGTGGTAGAAATCAACGGACTGCTGTATCTTACACGCGGCGCCGTTTTTGATTACAAAGAATTTATTAAATAATGGAACCTTCATATTCATTCCCTAAAATAAAATATAAAGTTATCGAAGCAAGTTTTATCAAAAACATTTAAGACAACAGTTTAAATTTTAACGCTTTCCAAATAAACGGTATCGGGACAAAGGGCGGCTTCATTGTCCCATTCAATGCTTAATCCGTCGGGGTGTACGGAATTAAACAGCGACAAATCTTTCAACTCGCTGAAAATGCCTTTGTTCAAATAGGGTTTAACATCAAACCGCTTTACTTCCCCATTGGTAAAAGTGAGAAGTAAATTATAATTTTCCTGCGGCTTTACGTCTTTAATTGTCGGATTCATAACGTTTTTTTAATGGTTACAAAAATACAAAAAGTTTTTGATTTTCATGTAAATATTTTTCTCATTGCCGTTTTTTATCCGCAAAACTGTCAAACCTTGTACACCTCGTTCTGTCCCATAGTAACACGTTTTTAATAAATCGTGTTACCGTTAATACGCTTAATACCAAATATATAAACAAATCGTAATACTTTTCAATAAATTCGTAATACTTTTACTAAACCTCAATATGTTAAATATTGAAAAAAAATACAAAATTTGTAAATTTTGGCACAATTTTTGAACAAGCCCGATTAGTTTTTTTTCATAATTTTGTAGTAGTTAGTAGTTAATAACTAGAAAGGGCTGTTCGTGAGAACCGCCCTTTTGCATTATAAATCAATAAAAATCTTAATTATTTCCTGTATTTCCGCACCTCATCCATGAACACGCCGAACATATACTCTGTATCCGTAGTGCCGCCCGATGCTTCGGGGTGGAATTGCGCCGAAAAGAAGGGTTTGCTCTTGTGGCGGATGCCCTCGTTGGTCTGGTCGTTGAGATTCAGGTAATAGGGTTCCCAGTCGCCTGACAGAGTGCGATAATCGATGGCGAAGCCGTGATTTTGAGCCGTAATATAAGCGGTTGGACTTCCTATTTGCTGCACAGGCTGGTTGTGGCTGCGGTGTCCGTATTTCAATTTGTAGGTTTTGGCGTTTGCCGCCAATCCCATCAACTGGTTGCCCAGACAAATGCCCATTATCGGTTCGTTTCGCTCGAAGGCTTTTGCCAAATGCTTGATAGTAGCCTCGCAGCGTACAGGGTCGCCGGGTCCGTTGGTGATAAACAGCCCGTCGTAATCTTCCTGCAAGAAATCATAATCCCACGGCACCCGAATAACGGTGGCGTCATTGGCAATCAAATCGCGGATAATGTTATATTTCACCCCGCAATCGACCAACAAAATACGGTATTTGCCGTTTCCGTACACCTTTTTTTCCTTATAACTGACCAAATCTACGAGATTGTCTCTATAGTGGTCATAGACAGGAATATCATTGTTCTGATAGCCCACTTTGACAAGCATGGTGCCTTTTTCACGCAGATGCTTGGTGATGGCGCGAGTGTCCACGCCCGAAATGCCCGGAATGTGATGCTCGTTCATCCATTCGCCAAGGCTTTTGCAGGCGCTCCAGTGGCTGTACTTATCCGTATAGTCGGCAACTACCAATGCCGAAATATGGATAGCGTCCGATTCAAACCATTTCGGGATGCCGTTTTCCACCTCTTTATCGGATGGAATACCGTAATTCCCGATAATAGGATAGGTTGCCACTAAAATTTGCCCTTTGTACGAGGGGTCGGTCATGCTTTCGGGGTAGCCCGTCATAGCGGTGTTAAACACTACTTCGCCCGCAGTTGAGCCTTTGTAACCGAAGGATTGACCGGCATATTCGCTGCCGTCTTCCAAAACTATTTTAATATCTGTCATCTTAAATCATTTTTCGGCGTGCGTAAAATAGCCATATACAGTCTGTTATGGGGTATTTTCAACCTTGCCGTTGTCATAAAAAAATCTGTCAAAGGTAATAAAATTCATTCCTTTTTAGTAATTTTGTCTTTTCAAAAATAAAGAAATTTATGCCAGTTAATATACCGGACCATTTGCCGGCAGGCGATATTCTTCGCGAAGAGAATATTTTTGTGATGAATGAAAGTCGCGCCCGTCATCAAGATATTCGCCCGTTGCGATTGGTGCTGCTCAACCTGATGCCTGTCAAAATCGTTACCGAGACGCATCTGTTGCGGATGCTTTCCAATTCGCCTTTGCAGGTGGAAATCACGCTGTTGAACACGCTCAGCCACGAGTCGAAGAACGAAAACACGCCGATAGACCATCTTCGCAACTTTTACAAGACCTTTGACGATATACGGAACCGCCGTTTCGACGGAATGATTATCACCGGCGCCCATGTTGAGATGCTGCCCTTCGAGGAAGTGGATTACTGGGACGAATTGACGCACATTATGGACTGGGCGGCGACGAATGTCACCTCGACGCTTTTTATCTGCTGGTCGGCACAGGCTGGATTGTACCACCACTACGGCGTTCCGAAGTATGTGCTGCCGCAAAAGCAGTTCGGCATTTTCAAACACACGCTGAACAATTTTAAAGCACCGATAGTACGCGGTTTCGATGATGAATTTTTCGCGCCCCACTCGCGTCATACGGAAATCAAACGCGAAGACGTTCTGAAAGTGCCGCAATTAGAGATTGTTGCCGCATCCAACGAAGCCGGACTGTATCTGATTCGCGATGTGGAAAACCGCCGCATTTTCGTCACCGGACATTCGGAATACGACGCCTTCACGCTGAAAAACGAATACGAGCGCGATGTGGCAAAGGGCTTGGACATTCAACTTCCGTATAACTACTTTCCGAACGACGACCCGTCACAAACCCCGTTGATGCGATGGAAAAGCCACGCCAGTCTACTTTTCAGCAATTGGCTCAATTATTACGTTTATCAGGAAACACCTTATGACTTCGATTGAGTTTTCGCTGCCCGAAATAGCCACAGCAGCACAGAAATTTCTGCAAACCGCGAAAGGACAGAAAAGTTTTGCGTTCTACGGGGCGATGGGCGCAGGCAAAACCACCTTTATCAAAGCCGTGTGCGAGGCGTTGGGGGTGCAGCAAACAGTGACCAGCCCTACTTTTGCATTAATTAATGAATATGACGCCGGCGAGAACGGATTAATATATCATTTTGATTTTTACCGAATTAACAAGCCGGAAGAGGTTTTTGACTTCGGATGCGAGGAATATTTTGCGTCCGGCAATTATTGCTTTGCGGAATGGGCGGAAAAAGCCGAAATAGTGCTACCACAGGATGTTTGCAGGCTGAAAATAGAAGAAATAGCCGAGGGTTGGCGAAAACTAAGTTTCATTCATTAAAAAGCATACAAATTCAACAATAAAGCATTATCTTTGCCACGCATATTATATAGAATATTTAGACATAAGCGGTTGATTTTATGCGTATTGTATTAGCAGGAGCAGGAGAAGTAGGCACACATTTGGCAAAGATGCTGAGCCGCGAAAACCATGAAATAGTGGTGATTGACTCGGATGACGACAGATTGCAGAATCTGGCTTTGTCCTGTGATTTGCTGACCATGAAAGGTACTGTCACCTCGAAACGCCTACTGTTGGAGGCAGGCGTTCAGGAAGCGGATTTGTTCATAGCCGTCACCCCGTTAGATGACACCAACATTGTGTCTGCCATAATGGCAAAGAAATTGGGTGCCAAACTGACAGTGGCACGGGTAGGCAGCGAAGAAATGATAAGCCATGAAAACCGCACTATGTTTGCCGGTTTGGGCATCGACTCAATGGTATATCCCGAAAAAATAGCCAGTCGCGAAGTGTCCAATGTGCTGCATCAGTCGGGAGTCAGCAATATTGTCGATTTTTCGGGCGGAAAATTGTCGCTGCTCGGGGTGCGCATGGAGCGCAACGCCCCGATTGTCGGCAAGACGCTTGAAGAGGCTGCCGGAGTCTATGAAATAGAATACAGGGCGGTAGCGGTGCTTCGCGAGGGCAAAACCATCATTCCCCGTCGGGATTTCCGGCTTGAAGCAAACGATTTGGTATATGTCATCACCAATCATGCCGGCATCAAAGGCATTCTGAAACATTCCGGCAACGATCAGAAAGAATTGAACCAAGTGATGATACTCGGAGGCAGTCATATTTGCAGACTGATAACCAAAGATTTAGGTAACAGATATAAAATCAAGATATTTGAAGCAGACAAGAACAAGGCTTACGCCCTGTCGGATATGCTCAACAATGCGCTGATTATCCACGGCGACGGCACCAAAATTGATTTGCTGATTGAAGAGGGATTGCGCAACACCGATGTGTTCATAGCAGTCACCGGCGACTCGGAAGACAATATTTTGTCCTGTTTGGTGGCAAAAAACATGGGAGT
>JAISKR010000291.1 GCA_031260845.1 Bacteroidales bacterium | reverse complement strand
TGTCCCTGAGTTGTCCGTCACGGGATACACCTGCGCCGACCTGTTTCAACAGCAGTTGTTGTTGCAACAGACGGAAACCGCTGTTATGCGCCTGCTGGCAGCCACTCAATCGTTGAATGTTCTTTTCATCGTGGGCGCTCCGGTGCGTGTTGCGGGCAAACTGTTCAATACGGCTGTGGTCTGCCAAAGCGGTAAAATTTTGGGCATTTCAGCAAAGACCTACCTGCCCAACTACGGCGAGTTTTACGAGAAACGGTGGTTTACGCCCGCATCCGAAGCCTTCAACACAACCGTCTGCTACTGCGGACACAAGGTTCCTTTCGGTAACGATGTGCTGTACGCTTGCAGTGACGCTACTTTTGGGGTGGAACTGTGCGAAGACTTGTGGACGCCTGCGCCTCCAAGTTCGGCGATGGCGGTTGCCGGTGCGCAGGTCATTTTCAACTTGTCGGCAAGCAACGAATTGATTGGGAAAAACGATTATCTGAAAATGCTCATCAGCCAGCAGTCGGCACGCTGCATTGCCGGCTACGTATATGTTTCGGCAGGATGGGGGGAATCCACCACCGATGTGGTGTACGCCGGCAACGGCATTATTTGCGAAAACGGCGCTACATTGGCGCAATCGCGGCGTTTTCTGATGGAACCGCAGTTAATCATCAGCGAGATAGATGTGGAACGCTTGATGCACGACCGGCAGCGCATCAATTCATTTATGCCTGAAAATACTGCCGTTTACCGAACAATTCCGTTCACGCTGCTCACAACAACCATCGAAGAACTGTCACGTACTGTCAATCCGCACCCTTTTGTGCCGTCAGACGAACAGCAGTACCACACCCGTTGCGAAGAGATTTTTTCCATACAAACGGGCGGTTTGGCGAAGCGTCTTTCCTATTCGGGCATACAAAAAGCGGTTATCGGCATTTCCGGCGGGCTGGATTCCACGCTGGCATTGTTGGCTTGCGTGCACACTTTTGACAAAATAAAAATCGCTCGCGAAAACATACTCGGCATCACCATGCCCGGATACGGCACTACCGGCAGAACACACAGCAACGCTTTGAGCCTCATGCGGTCGTTGGGCGTTACCATCAGGGAAATATCCATCACGGCAGCCTGCGACAGGCATTTTCAGGATATAGGTCACAACCCTGCCGTGCGGGATGTGACTTACGAGAATGTGCAGGCGCGGGAACGCACCCAGATACTGATGGACATTGCCAATCAGGAACGCGCCTTGGTGGTGGGCACCGGCGATTTGTCCGAGTTGGCTTTGGGGTGGACAACTTTCAACGGCGACCATATCTCCATGTACGGCGTCAATTCGTCTATTCCCAAGACTTTGGTGCGATACCTCGTGCGCTGGTATGCCGAAACGCAGGCTGATGAAATTTCGCGAACCACCTTGGTCGATATTCTCGAAACGCCCGTCAGTCCTGAATTACTGCCGGCTGATACCCAAGGCGCCATTGCCCAAAAAACGGAAGACATTGTTGGTCCCTACGAGTTGCATGATTTTTTCCTTTACTATCATATCCGGTTCGGTTTCGCGCCTGCCAAGATTCTTTTCCTTGCCGCACAAGCGTTTGCCGGAAAATATACCGATACGGAAATTCACCGCTGGCTGCATACCTTCTATCGCCGTTTTTTCAGCCAGCAGTTCAAACGTTCCTGTTTGCCGGATGGTCCCAAAGTAGGCTCCGTCAATCTCTCACCCCGCGGCGACTGGCGTATGCCAAGCGATGCAGAGGCGACACTGTGGCTGGCAGACCTGTCGTAAGTCAAAAATTACGGCACAATCTCCATCTCCGTGCGGCGGTTTTTCGCTCTGCCTGCCTCGGTGCTGTTGTCGGCAACGGGTTCGGCGGCGCCCATGCCGCGATAACTCACTCTTTCTGCCGGTATTCCTTCTTTCAGCAGGTAGTCGGCAACCGCACGCGCTCTGTTTTGCGACAGGTCGAGGTTGTATGCCGCTTTGCCCACGTTGTCCGTGTGCCCTGTGATGCGGATTTTCACAGCCGGGTTGCCGTTCATGAAGGTCACGATACGGATGAGTTCGGTTTTAGAGGCGTCAAGCAGTTGATGAGAATCGAAACCGAAGAAAATATTTTCCAACACTATCTTCTCGCCCGCCTGAACGCGGCGTAGCGGGAAATCCTGCACGTATGGCTCACTGTAACTGCCGTCCTTCATCACGATATGCTCCGAAAAAAACAGATAGCCCGTGCGGGCAATGTTCAGCGCATACTGCCCGCCCACAGGAAGGCACACCAAAAACTCCCCTTTCAGGCTGTCGGAAAAGGCTTCGACCACCTTTTTGCCGGTGGACAGGTCGGTCAGTTCAAATTTCGCTTTTAGCGGATTGAAATACTTGGCGTCGAATATCTTACCCTTCATGTACGACACCGGATGCGGTCGCATTTCGGGAAAAAGTTCAAAGGTGAAGATGTTGCGGATATTGTGTTCGGTGCGGTCGGACGAGTAGTAAGCCCTGTCGCCGCGGGCATTCACAATCAGCCCTTCCTCGTTGTGTTTGCTGTTGACGGGATAGCCGAGATTAACAGGCTTAGTCCATTTGCCGGTCGAGTCTTTGCGCGATACGAAAAGGTCGAAATGCCCCATCCCCGGCAATCCGTCAGAGGCGAAATACAGCGTGCGGTTGTCAAAGTGGATAAACGGCGAGGATTCATCGCCGGAAGTGTTCAGTTCCGCGAGATTGACCGGTTGCCCCCATTCGCCGCGCTCGTTTAACTCCGATTTCCAGATGTCCTGCCCGCCTTTGCCCCCTTTTTTGGTGCTGACGAAGTAGAGCGTTCGCCCGTCGGCTGAAATGGAAGGCTGCGTTTCTTTGGCAGAAGTGTTGACAGTCGCGCCGAGGTTGCGCGGGCGAGTCCACAAGCCGTTGCGTTTCTCGCTGTAATAGATGTCGCAGCCGCCTTTGCCGTCGGGACGGTTGCAGGCGGTGAAGAACATTTTGCAGGCGTCGGCAGTGATGGTCTGAGCGCCTTCGTTGTCGTCAGTATTGGGTGGCGAGCCGAGATTTTGCGGCTTTGTCCATGTTCCTTCCGCATTGAAGTCCGATACAAAGAAATCCTCCTGCCGATTGCCTGTCACGTCAGGATTGGTCGCATCTTTGGGGATGAGCGCGGTGAAAATCAAAGTCTGCTCATCAACAGAGAGGCTGGGCCAGTATTGGTCAAAGCCGAAATCCAGCCCGATGTTCTCCGGCTGAAAGGGAACGGGATGTGCGACCGCATCAGCAGCAAAACGGCTGTTCGCCAGCAATTTATCCGCTTTTTCGCGCAAAGCGGGCTTTTGCTTGTCATACGCCAGATATTTTTCCAAATATCGGCTTGCTTCCTCATATTCATCCTGCTCAAAACAAATATCCGCCAATGAGTAATATACAGGCGGAAAAGCATCGGGTTTGAGCGTCGTACACTGTAAAAACGCTGCTTTGGCATTGGGCAGGTCTTCCGTATCCAGATAACACTCAGCCGTGAGCATATACGCCTCGTAAAACTGGTTGTCAGCCTTCACCGCGGCGTTCAGATTCGCGATAGCCTCCTTGTATTGCCGTCTTTGGTATTGTTCAAGCGCCGTATTGTAGGATTTAACTGCTTTTTTAGAAGCAGACGAAGGCGTTTGCCCTGTCGCAGGCAGCAGACAAAACAAAGCAAGCAACAGACAGCCCACTGTGCGAAAGAAACCATTTGATTTTCCGTTCATATCATGTCGTTTAACAAACAACAAAAATAATCATTTTATCTGATTATTCTTATCCATCGGGGATAATAAAATTTCATTTTTTTACGTCTGCGGATGGAAATAGCAATAAATACAGGGTACAAAAGAGTTACCACTAAATGAACTAAGCATACGTACACACCGGATAATCCTAACGATATATGTGGTTTAGGTACTGACATGGCGTAAATGTATGCACCGATTGCCATACAGTAACAAATATTCCAACATATTCTGAAATTCAGGATGTTAATTCCTTGTTCTTTCACTGATATAATACTCTTTTTTCGAGTGAGCCACAAGATTAAAGGGATAATGATATCTCCCCACGGAAGACATATACCGGTTATCACAGATAAATGCATATAAATAAGAAAACTTCGGTCTTCCGTTTTACCGAAATCCAAAATATCTTCCACATTTATTTTCAACACTTCGCAGATAGCGTTGAGTGTATGTCCGCGGGGTTCGTTTTCCCCGTTCTCAATACGCTGCAAGGTGCGTATATTGATACTTGCTCGGTCACTTAACTCTTCCTGAGTCAATGCTTTACATTTCCTTATTCGGGAAATTCTTTCTCCAATTGATTCCATAATTATTTAGGTTTTAAATTCGAGACAAAACTACAAGAAACGATGTTCAGGTGTAACGGTTTGCTTACGGCATTTTCGGGCATTTTTACGGCATTTGTGCCTTATGCTGATTATCAATTAATTACAAACGAAGTAAATTGCCTTTTTGCGCTTGTTTTTTATGCAGACAAATGTACGTGAAAGTTTGGACAAATGCAAATGTAAAAAATGAAAGTCATTTCTTGAACGTTTTAATCCGTTTTTCTTCCCCGCAACATTTCTCTTTTCCCTTTGGGTCCGGGTAAACGTTCTATCTTGAAACCGGCAGCCTGCATGGTACGACGGACTGCCCCCTTGGCGCAATAAGTAGTGAGAACGCCATTGTGGCGCGTGGCTGCAAATAGTTTGCTGAAAATATCGAAAGCCCACATTTCAGGCTGTATTTCCGGTGAGAAGGCGTCAAAATAGATAACGTCAAACAGGCGGGAAAAACGAGCGTCGAGAAGGTCAACCTGACGCTTGTGCAGGATAAAATCCGGCGAAATACTTACTTCCCGATTCCATTCTGCCGTGTGCAATTGCAGAAAAAACGGGTTATCGCAGATAGTTTGCGCCGTCGGAAAATCAACGGGAAACAGTTCCAGCGTTTCGTAAAATACAGGGCGTTGCAATAATGGCGCTTGTTGCAGTGTCAGAAAGGCATTCCATCCGGCGCCAAATCCTATTTCCAAGACATTCAGCATGGTCGTTGACTGTTCGGCGGCAGCCAGCAGACCTGCCCGTATAAAAATATGCTGCGATTCGTTGACTGCCCCGAATACGGAATGATAATGCTCGCCGAATTGCTCGGAATAAAGGGTTTTTGAACCGTCAGCGGTGATAACAAGCGCCATATTTTTCTTTTTTTGCTGCAAAAGTACATTGTTTATTTCAAAATGTTTATCTTTGCGTTTCAATTTTAATTTATCATTATCATGAAATACCGTTTATTACTTATCTGTACTTCTGTTTTCCTTGCCGGATGCGCGAAAACCGGTTCTGAATCGCTCAAAAAGGTGGAACAGGTTGATTTTTCGCACGTGAAGATTAGCGACAACTTCTGGACGCCTCGATTGAAGAGTCATGCAACAACCACCTTGTCTGTTTGCATCGACCAGATTGAGAATCAGACAGGGCGAATACAGAACTTCGAGAATGCCGCCAAAGGCGAAGGGAAACATTCCGGCATTTATTTTGACGATTCCGACGTCTATAAGGCGCTTGAAGGCATCGCCTACACCCTCAAAAACAATCCCAACCCCGAATTGGAAAAGAAAGCAGACGAATGGATTGATAAAATTGCAGCCGCACAACAGCCTGACGGATACCTAAATACCTATTACACCTTGACAGGCTTGGATAAACGCTGGCAAAATATGGATATGCACGAAATGTACTGCGCGGGACACATGACCGAAGCGGCAGTCGCCTATTATCAGGCAACAGGGAAACGCAAACTCTTGGACGTATCGATTAAGATGGCAGACCACATGATTAATACTTTCGGACCCGGCAAACGCCACTGGGTGCCCGGACATGAGGAAATTGAACTGGCGTTGGTGAAACTCTATAAAGCGACCAACGATGTGCGTTACCTCGATTTTGCCAACTGGCTGCTGGAAGAGCGCGGTCACGGACACGGCAACGAGCATTGGCACACCGCCTATCATCAGGATGATGCGCCGGTGCGCGAAATGACGGATATTGCAGGGCACGCCGTTCGCGCCATGTATCTTTATTGCGGCATGGCAGACGTGGCAGCGCTCAAAAACGACACAGGCTACATTGACGCCATGCACCGCCTGTGGGACGACGTGGCGCTGCGCAATATGTATGTGACGGGCGGTATCGGTTCCTCTCGCCACAACGAAGGCTTTACGGAAGATTACGATTTACCCAACTACGACGCTTACTGCGAAACCTGCGCTTCGGTGGGAATGGTTTACTGGAACTCACGAATGAACGGGTTTACCGGCGATGCAAAATATATAGACGTGCTGGAACGTTCCATGTACAACGGCGCATTGGCGGGCATATCCTTAGCC
>JAISKR010000257.1 GCA_031260845.1 Bacteroidales bacterium | reverse complement strand
AGGATAAAACCGTTGGCGCTTTTCATATCCGGGAAATGTTGATGCAGGAAACGAAAGAAGCCAACAGGGTGATTATTAAAGTGGATAAGCATCCGGCACTGGCTGCCTCTATTGTTGCAACGCTTGTGCTTCAATATCAAAATAGCGCATTTGCAACGGAAATCCAGATGAGTAGTTTTCCCAATGTCCAGCCGCCACAGCACAATGTCTATATCGTTGATTTGAAAAAGGATGTAAAAGTGGCGGATGTGCTGTCTATCCATTAATATTCGTTTTTTATATTCTTTTCGGCATCCGAATCAATTTATTTGAGTATTTTTGTGCTGTATTTTATTTTTAATTTACCCATCGCTATGAAAAAGTGTGTATTTCTCAGTGTTTTATTCAACCTGCTTTTGGTTGGAACGATGCTTTCGCAAACCCCGCCGGAACCTTATCCGCCTGTAAGCGGTTCTTTTTCGGGCGTCAAAGTGCCGCATTCGCCCGACCCGCTGGTGGCATACCGATGGGCAAAACCGCAAGCCGCCGACGATTTAGAGATATATACCTTATCGCCCGTTAGCGTGCAGGCAGACAAACCCGCCAATGCGACCGTGAAAGCCTCTTCTATCCATGTCACCGGCGCCTGCAATCTGATGTTCGACTTCGGACAGGTGAATGCGGCGTGGTTGGAATTTGATTCCGAAAACCTGTCGGGAGAAATCGAAGCGAGCATCAGCGAATTTAACGAGCCTGCCGTGTTCAACGCAGGTTCCGAGCATCCGAAAAAGACCGCCCGCCCCGTGCGCTACGGGAATACTTGGCGGTTGGAACTGAACAAAGGTTTGTACGAAGGCGTTCGTTTTGCATGGATACATATCCGCCAACTCGACCGACCGGCTGACATTTCGGCTGTCCGCTTGGTATGCCAAATCAAACCTGCGAATTACGAGGGAAGTTTTTCGTGCAGCGACACCATGCTTACGCGAATCTGGTACACGGGGGCTTATGATGTGAAATTGAACCTGTTGAAAGAGTTCTTCGGAGCCATTTTGATGGAACGAAGCGACCGCCATTCGTGGACTGGCGATGCACATCCCTCGCAAGCCGCATCTATGGTGGCTTTTGGCAATTACGACTTTGTAAAAGCCAACCTGCGCTACACTTCCACCCAATTCAACGGCATCGCAAGTTATTCGCTTTACTGGGTGCTGAGTTTGATAGATTACTACAACTACACGGGCGACAAGGCTTTGCTTGACGAAATGCTGACCAATGCCTGCGACAAATTGGAGGTGGCGTACAAGCACTACGGACAAAACCCAAGTTTGAACTTTTACGGCTGGGACGAGCGTCTGGGCGCAGGGTTTGAGAATCCCAACGATACGGAAACCCAAAATGCCTACAAAATGCTGTCCATTCGCGTGTGGAATGAGTTCAGCGCCGCGATAATGCAAGCCGGTTATACCCAACCGGCTGCCAAATACAGGCAATATGCCGACGAAAAGATTGCCGAATTGCGCAAGAACGCCGCGTGGACAAGTCCCTTGGGCGTTCATGCCGCGGCGGATGCCGTCAACGCAGGCTTTATAAATGCAAAAGAACAGGAAAACATTTGGCAGACAGCCTTTTCCGACCGATTGCAGCGAGTGTCCTATTCGCCTTTCAACCAGTTTTTCATCATACAGTCGCTGGCACGGATGCAGCGCTATGACGAAGCCCTCGCCACCATTGACGACTGCTGGGGCGGACAATTGCGCTATGGCGCCACCACCTTCTTCGAGGTGTTTCGCCCGTCGTGGAATGACATTTCCCGCCCCAATGACGCACCCGTCAACAACCAATGCGGCTACACCAGCCTTACACACCCTTGGAGCGCAGGCGTCACCAAATGGCTGAGCGAAGAAATACTGGGCGTCAAACCTACACAAGCCGGATTTTCCGCGTTCATCATCAAACCGCACTTGTCGAAGGCTGTCACTTGGGTGAAAGGAAGCGTTCCTACCCTGCACGGGACTGTTGCCGCCTCGTTTGACCTCACCACGGGCGAGGTGGAAGTGACCATTCCGGCAGGGACAACGGCTACCCTCGCCATTCCCAAAGCAGGACGCACCATCCGGTCGGTATCTTTCAAAGAACAAAAGCGATTTTCAAAGAGCGAGGATGCGGACTATCTGTATTATGCCGGTCTTCCCGAAGGTCAGTACCGTATAAAAGTGACTTACGCAGGCAAATTGCCCGACATTCCCGTTGAACCCTTGGTTTATGCCGGAAAATTGACCGTAAAAGAGGACATTTCCACCCGCGGCAACTGGAAAGGGCGCTACGGCAGCAAAGGCTACCTGCTTTGCAATTCCGACAGCCTCAACAACCGGATTCTGTTGCCCGACTTCATTTCGCCATTGGTGTTCAATAAAAACGGCAATGTTCACTGGGCGTCCGGCACAACAGACACAAGGGCTTTGCTGTCCGTGCAGGATGGCGTGGCAACCCGCAGCATCGGCGCCTTCATTACCCGCGACCCCAATGCCTGCGACCAAACCATGACCATAGATATACCCGTCAGGAAAGGGCAATCCTACAAACTGTCGCTTTATTTTGTGGATTGGGACAGGCAGGAACGCCGTTCGGCAATTGAAATCTTCGATTTGACCAACAAAAACCTGCTGCTGCCGGTCTATATGGTGCGCGACTACGTTGAAGGCAAATATGTAACCTTCGAGTTCGACCGCCCTGTGCGGATTCGCATCGACCATGTACGCGGAACAAATGCCGCGCTAAGCGGAATATTTTTTGATTAAAACATACCACCATGACACCCAAAGAACGCATTTTAGCCACATTGAATCGCCAACCCACCGACCGCACGCCGGTGGACCTCTGGTGTACGCCCGAAGTGCTCGACACTTTACGCACATACACCGGTCAACAGGACGAGTTGGCTGTGTATAACGCCTTAGGGCTTGATAAAATCGTCTGGATATTCCCCGGCTACGGCGGACGCTATTTCGACCCCAACGACAGCGGCGAAATCACCTTGTGGGGCGTGCCCACACGAATGATGAAATCCGGATTGGCTACCTATCAGGAATATATCAACCCGCCGATAGGCGATTTCTACGATATTGCCCAGTTGGATGATTATCCGTGGCCCAACCCCGACAATTTCGATTACGAAGGCGCCAAAGTGATGGCTGACAACGCCCGCGCATGGAACTTCGCCACCATCGGTCCATGGATTTCGCATTTCGAGATATATTGCCAGATGCGCGGACTTCAAAATGCCCTGATGGACACCTTGGCAAACCCCGATTTCCTCGACGCCACGCTCGACCATATCGACGCCGTGCAAACGGTCATGCTCAAACGGATTTTCGACGCTTTGGGCGACCGCTTGGACATGGTTTTCATTAGCGACGACATGGGAATGCAGCATAATCTGCTCGTTCCGGTTGAAGTGTGGGAAACACATTTCCGCCCTCGCCTGAAACGCTGGTGCGATTTGATTCACAGTTATGGCAAAAAGGTGCTCTACCACACCGACGGCGCTTCCTACCCGCTCATTGGCGGACTGATAGACTGCGGCATCGACATTCTCAACCCGATTCAACACGCCTGCCCCGGAATGGAATGCGACCGCCTGCAAAGAGAGTTCGGCGACAAGGTGATATTTCACGGCGGCATTGACAATCAAACGGTACTGCCCAACGGCACCGCGCAGGATGTGATTGCCGAAACAAAAGCCTGTCTTGAAACACTCGGACGCAACAGCGGCTATATCTGCTGCTCATGCCACAACGCCCAAGCCGGAACGCCGGTGGATAACATTCTGGCAATGATTGAAACCGCGAAACGGGGGAGAATACAATAGTTATGGGTAGTTATACATTGTTATAAGTTGTGATTCGATTGTGATTGGATTGTGATTCATAGTGAGACAATTGTATAACAACTGTCTCACCACTGTATCACTATTGTTTTACGGCTGTTTTACGGCTTTTACGGTTTTCGTTTTGCCGTCTTTCTCCAACCGGAAGAAATACAGACCTGCGGGCAGTTTATCCAAACTGATGGTTTCATCGGAATTTACTACCTTTTGCGTATGCACTACCGCGCCGTTGGTGGTGATGACCTGTAAAATGCAGCCCTCCGCGCCTGTCAGATGCAGCGTTCCCGCAAAGGGGTTGGGATAGAGGTTGGTGGTGATTTGCAACTCATCCGCGTAGCCGGTGGTTTTCTCCCATTGGGCGTACAGGGTAGTATTGGCGGCGGGCGTGTAAACGGTTGTTGCCAAAAATACAAGACCGCTGCCGTTTTGCGCCGTGTTCCATTCCGTAAAGACATAACCCGCGCGGGTGGGCGCAGGCAAAACGCCTACCGCCGCGCCGGTGGTTACTTCCTTGCTGGCAGGGCTTACCGTACCGCCGTTGGCGTCGAACTGCAACAAGAAACTGCTTGCGTTGCTTGTCCATTGTGCATACAGCGTAGTATTAACGGTTTCCGTATATACCGTGGCGGCGGTGTACTCTGTTTCGCTGCCGTTTTGCGCGGTGTTCCAGCCTGTGAAAGTATAGTCTGCACGGGTGGGCGTGGGCAGTTCGCCTACCACTGTGCCGGTGATTACTTCTTTATTGGCTGGACTTACCGTTCCGCCGTTGGCGTCGAACTGCAACAAGAAACTGTTTGCATTGGCTACCCATCGGGGATACAGCCAGATCTCATGACTATTATCAATAGTCCACACTGTCGTT
>JAISKR010000252.1 GCA_031260845.1 Bacteroidales bacterium | reverse complement strand
CTTCTTGTATTGCTGTATGTAGAGTTTTCGCTCTTTTTCAGGCGTTTTCGGCTGTTTTTCCGCAGATACTGCCTCCGATTGAGGTTTTGGCTCCGGTTCTTTTGTCTGAATCGGATTTTCTTCTGCGGGTTTTTGCTTTTTTTCGGACTTGATAAAGTCCTCTATTTTTCCGAGCACTTTGGGCGACTCTTTCGGTATGGAAACCAAAGGCGTCAGTCTGCCCGAAGAGGTGTCCTTGACAAGCGTTACCGGCTCTTCTTCTTCTTCCGCTTCACGGAAAGACTGGTCGGCAACATCGTCTATTTCGATGGTTTCCTTTTTCTCGCGATAGCCTTTCAGATTAATCTGTTGCGCTTCCTGTTTCGCCTTAATATCCGAACTGAACTCCTTGGCGAGTTGGTCGTAAGCCTCAGGCGATAATTTCGTATTGGGATTACTGTCAATATCATGCCCCTTCTTTTTTAGAAACTCAATGATTTTTGAACTGGATACATTGAACTCCGAGGCTGCTTTACTTAATCTTATTCCTTTCACTTCCGACATAATATTGACTCTTCTATATTTGTTTATCTAATGAAGTGTTGACTTTAAATGTTTACGTATTCATCATCCGTAATTTTAGGTCCACACATTTTTATTGTCTAACGTTGCTCCGAATAATATAATCTGATTGCTCATACTACTCAAATTCGGCTTCCAAAATCCGCCTGATTTCGCGAATTGTTTCGACTTCAAGATCTGTTCGTTTCTCCAAGTCCTCAACAGTCAGTTCCAATACGCTTTTCGCGGTATCGCAACCAATGTTTTTGAGAGCCTGAATCACCCAACTTTCTATTTCATCCGAAAATTCGTCTAAATCGACGTCCTCATCTTCTACTGCTTCGGCTTCGCGGTAAACATCAATCTCGTATCCCGTCAACTGGCTTGCCAACTTAATGTTCGAGCCGCCCTTACCGATAGCCAACGACACTTCGCTGGCTTTCAGGAATACTTCCACGTGCTTTTCCGCTTCGTTCACTTTGATGGAAATGACTTTCGCCGGACTTAATGCACGGGTAATGTACAACTGAATATTATTGGTGAAATTGATTACGTCAATGTTCTCGTTGCGAAGTTCACGCACGATTCCGTGAATACGCGAGCCTTTCATACCAACGCAGGCGCCAACGGGGTCTATGCGGTCGTCGTAGGATTCGACTGCAATTTTGGCTTTTTCGCCCGGCATACGAACCACCTTCTTGATGGTAATCAGCCCGTCGAAAATTTCGGGAACCTCCAATTCAAACAGGCGTTCCATGAACACCGGCGACGTTCTCGACAGGATAATCAACGGATTGTTGTTCCTCATCTCCACTTTTGAAACAATGGCGCGCAATGTGTCGCCTTTGCGGTAATGGTCGGCAGGAATTTGTTCGGTTTTAGGCAGTATCAGTTCGTTGCCGTCATCGTCCAGAATCAGGGTTTCGCGTTTCCAAACCTGATACACCTCACCTGTGATAATATCGCCGACACGATTTTGGTATTTGGCAAAGATATTGCCCTTCTCCAACTCCATGATGCGGGCGGAAAGGTTTTGGCGCAGCGATAAAATGGAACGGCGGGCAAAATCAGACATTTTTACCTCGTTGGTGACTTCCTCGCCCACTTCGTAATCCTCATCAATCTTTTTGGCTTCCGACAAGGGGATTTGAAGATTGGTGTTGGTAAATTCGCTGTCGTCCACCACAGTGCGATTTCTCCATATTTCAAAATCGCCTTTGTCAATATTGATAATAATATCAAAATTGTCGGCTGTTTCGTACTGTTTTGCCAATGTACTTTTGAACACATCTACAAGCACACTCATCATCGTGGGACGATCAATGTTTTTTAATTCTTTGAACTCTGAAAAGGTGTCCAGTAAATTTAAATTATCCATCGTTTAAACTAAATTAACTAAAATTTATAATAACTTTGGTTGATTTGATATCACTAAAAATCAACGGCATGACCTGCTGCTCCGCATGAAGTCGCTTTTGCCCTGCTGTTTTGGTTTTTACCGTTACTTCCAACATAATACCATCATCGTCAACGGATTGCAACACGCCGTTGTGTTTTTGTCCGTCTTTGCACACCACCTCTACCGCTCTACCGCAATTTTTGCGGTATTGGTCGATGACTTTGAAAGCAGAGGTCGCCCCCGGCGAACTTACTTCCAAATCGAAATCTTCCGTCTCGCCAAGCGCTTCCCGTATCGTCCTGCTGAGGCTTGCACATTCGTCTATCGTAATGCCCTCAGGCTTATCTACTTCCACCAATATCTTGTTGGAAGTATCCACCTTCACATCCACCGGAAAGATGGACGTTCCCTCAATACCTGACAAAACGATTTTCCTTACGCCATCCTTTGATATCATGCCTTACAGTATATAAAGAGAGGGGATTTCGTCCCCTCAAATTGATAAAAACCGCCGCAAAAGTAATACAATTTAATTACAAATTCAAAAAATGTTGATAAATATTTTTTTTAGTACACAGATAAACGGATATTACGCAGATTTTTTATTATGTTTGACTAATAGTAACAATATTATGACTGTAAAAAATACTGCAAACAATATTGCAAAAATCATTTCGCACAAAGAAATTCCTTCCAACGGAATAGAAAATCCTAAAAGTTTGTCTAACTTGCGTAAAGGCAAAAAACAAACACTAATGCTGAATGGCTGCGAAATAATGTATAAAAATCCACCTCGCAGCACATAGTATTTGGCTTTTTTAAGTTGATTTTTATTTTTCAACCAAATCATATAACCAATCAATGCACCTATTCCAAATGATAACGGTAATCCTAAAATGAATAGAAAAACCATTCCAACCGCCATAAACATAATGTTCTTATTTTTATTAATTTATTGAGAAATCTGCGTTGATTTGTTTAATATGTGTATTTAAAATACACAACAATACCCCCAATTCCTCCCTTCTTCCTTCCTCAATACATTTCCTAATTATATATAAATCAATCATGTTCTCTGTCATTAAATTTCGATGCAAAGATAGTAAAAATTGAATAGATAATCTATTTTTCTCAGATTGTCTATACAAAACTATGGTTTTCCACAAAAATACTCATCCCTCAGTGTTTCAGCAGCACCACTATTTTACAAGCCATGTCCAAAAAGATGATTTTGGCGTTGCCGTTGGCTTCTATGTGGTAGTGCGCCTTGTTGATATTTTCGGACAGTTGCGCCACGTTGCCCGGGTGGATGAACGGATTGAAGTTAGCCGAAAACTTGCTTTCTTCGTCAGTCAGGAATGCCAATTGCGGCTGTTGTTGGTTCAGCACAATGTTCTCGCGTACCATCCGCAGGCTGTACATCAGGTACGCCTTCTGTTTTTCGCGGGTAAAGGCAGCCATTTCATTGCTCCATTCTATCAGGTCGAGCATTGCCTGCTTGTGTCCCCACACTTTCCAGCAGGTGCGCATCATGGTGGCAAACAAGTTAAAATACAGGTTTTCTTCTTCTGCCGTTTGCAGATAGGCTTTTGCCAGCGCCAGATTGCCGTTGCTCAGTTCTGCCGCATTGATGGCTTGCTGCCTGCTGCACGAAAGATTTTTCTCCAAATAGTCCGTCAGGTGTGTTTTATCTATTTTGGGAACGCGGGTAAGTTGTGTGCGCGAAAGGATAGTAGGCAAAAGTTGGTCGGATGATTCGGCGATAAGCAGAAACAGGGTTTTTTCCGGCGGCTCTTCCAATATTTTCAGCAGTTTGTTGGCTGTTTGCAGGTTCATTTTCTCAGCCATCCAGATAATCATCACCTTGTAATCGGCTTCGTAGGTCTTGAAACTGAGTTTTCGCAGTATTTCCTTGCTCTCGTCCACAAAAATGCCGCCCTGTTTGTTTTCGGCGTCCATCGTGTCCAACCATTGGTTGTAGGTCAGGTAAGGGTTGCTGAGCAGGGTTTCGCGCCATTCGGTTATAAACATATCGCTGATTGCCGCTTTTCCGCTTTTGCCTTTCACCACCGGAAACACAAAATGCAGGTCGGGGTGAATCAGTTTGTTGTATTTGTTGCACGATGGGCATTTGCCGCACGAATCCGTGTCGCCTCGGTTGGTGCAGTTGATATACTGCGCGTAAGCGATAGCCAGCGGCAGGCTGCCCGCACTTTCCGGTCCAAGGAACAAACGCGCATGACTGATGCGGTTTTCCCGCACCGTCTGTATGAGTTTCCCTTTGAGGGCGTCTTGTCCGATAATGTCAGCAAACAGCATTTACACGGGAATCAGGTTTAGATACTGTGAACCACTAATCCGCTGCGCAGTTTCGGCTCAAACCATGTTGTTTTTGGCGGCATGATATTCCCGGAATCGGCAATATCAATCAATTGCTTCATGCTGACAGGATACAGGGCAAATGCAACCGCCATTTCGCCCGAGTCCACGCGGCGTTTCAGTTCGCCCAAGCCGCGAATGCCTCCCACGAAGTCAATCCGTTTGGAATTTCTGAGGTCGGTGATATTCAGCAAAGGCGTGAGCACCAAATCCGACAGTACCGTCACATCCAAGCATCCGATAGGGTCGTGGTCGTTGTAAGTGCCCGATTTGGCTTTCAGGGCATACCATTTGCCGCCGAGATACATACTGAACTCGTGCAGTGCGGCGGGGCGGTATTCCTTCTCGCCCTTACATTCGACGGTAAAACCTTTGGACAATGCGGTCAGCAATTCCGCTTCCGACAGTCCGTTCAAATCTTTCACCACGCGATTGTAGTCAAATATTTTCAATTGATTGTCAGGAAAATGCACGGCTAAGAAAAAGTTGTATTCCTCTTTGCC
>JAISKR010000133.1 GCA_031260845.1 Bacteroidales bacterium | reverse complement strand
GCGTTGCTTTTTATTCTTGTTGCATAAATTCCACAACATAGCTCATAAAATGGGCTAATAGTATCAAGAATAAGTTGAAACGCTCATGCGATTGCGTGGGCTTTAACTTATCGGATACTATAGGTCGTGGAAAACCTTTGCAACAGATAAGGGGAGTCCACGTTTTTTATTGTCTGTAAATCAAGTAAATAACAACAAATAGTTTAGTATAAATTTTTAAATCAAGTTTTTATGTATCAAAGAGAGAATGTTAGTACAGCGGCTACTTATGGTAGCGCAATGGAGCAGAGACCATTTCAAAAACGGGCGAGTTCGAAAAGCCTGATGAGTAGAGGGAAATCAATAAATGATACGTCAAAATACAATTTCAAAAAATTTATTCCTATGTTTATGTTGGCATTGGCGCCAAACGCGTTTAATTCATGCGACAAAGATGAAGTAGAATATACCGGCCCATACCACGATACGACTTATACTTTATCTAATATTGATAACTCCAATGTTTATCCACCGACAAAAATCAAGGCCAGCGCAGATTCCGTCCAGGTTAGAAATGTATACATTGTCCCTGTTGGAGATTTTTTGAATTTTCCCGCAATTAATATAGGAAAAATGGCCGATTATTTAAAACCTATAATGGAAATATCGCCAAAAATCAAAGGCAAAGGAAACTTTATTTTCGAACCTGGCGAAGCCACGTTATCCGGAGATAGTTTATGGTACGTACAAAATGGTTGGACCGTTAATCAAAAATAAGTAAAAAAATCCGGCATCCGCCCTTGTTGAGCGTAATATGCGAGGCGGTTGAGCGGTCATTTACCTTCGGTGAGAACGCTTCGCTAAGTTGTAATGCCGCTCGGAATATCGTGGAATTATCTCACCGAAGGTAATTTGCAATTTGATACCATACAAACTGCATCGGCTTTGGCGGACTAAACAAGAAATATTACCGCCACAGTGCTATGATTGCGGATAGTTATTTATTTTTATGATTATCCGCAATCGTACCACTTGGTTGTATTTTTTCATCCCGTCAGGGATGAATCGCTCGGTAGAAGACGCAATTATACGCGCCAATTCCGCATCCCGTAGGGATGCGCCCCCTGTTGAACAGGTTGCATCCTTACAGGATGCAGGGTTGGGGGTGGGTATTGTCATTTCTACCGAGCGGCAATCCCGATGGGATTGAATACAGATGCGAAACACCATTGGTGGTAATACCATTTACAATATCAATTTAGCCTGATAAAGTAGATTTACAGCACTGATTTACAGCATATTAAAAATTCGTAATTTTTAATTCGTAATTGGTAATTGGTAATTGGATTATTCGTCAATAATACAAAAATATTTCATATATTTGCTCAGTCATTATAAAAATCAGATAACTATGTATAAGGACATTAGAACGTTTCTTCACAATGAATTAGCCGAAATTGAATCGGCGGGTTTGTACAAAAATGAACGGGTAATCACCTCGCCTCAGAGCGCTGAGATTACCACAGGCGCTAAGAAAGTGCTGAATTTTTGCGCCAACAACTATTTAGGGTTGTCCAATCATCCCGAATTGGTGGCGGCGGCTAAGGCTGCGCTTGACACGCACGGTTACGGAGTATCCTCGGTGCGCTTCATTTGCGGCACACAGGATTTGCACAAGCAATTGGAAGCCGCCATTGCCGGATTTTTCGGCACGGAAGACGCCATCCTCTACGCCTCGTGTTTCGACGCCAACGGAGGCGTTTTTGAACCCTTGCTCGGCGAGGAGGACGCCATCATTTCCGATGCGCTCAACCATGCCTCTATCATTGATGGCGTCAGGCTGTGCAAAGCGCAACGTTACCGTTATGCCAATGCCGATATGAGCGAGTTGGAGGAACAACTGAAAAAGGCGCAGGCGCAACGTTTCCGGCTGATTGTCACCGATGGCGTCTTTTCGATGGACGGCAACGTGGCGCCATTGGACAAGATATACCGGCTGGCTGAGCAGTATGACGCCATGATTATGGTGGACGAGTCCCATTCGGCAGGAGTGGTAGGGCGTACAGGACGCGGCGTGACCGAACTGCACCGGTTGCGCGGGAAAATAGAAATCATCACCGGCACCTTGGGAAAATCGTTTGGAGGTGCCATTGGCGGATTTACCACCGGCAAAAAGGAAATCATCGATTTGCTGCGCCAGCGGTCGCGTCCGTATCTGTTTTCCAACTCAATCCCACCCATGGTCGCCGCTGCGGGCATCCGTATGTTCCGGATGATGGACAAAACCAACGAATTGCAGGATAAATTGCATTGGAACACCGCCTATTTCATTCAAAAAATGAAAGACGCCGGATTCGATATCAAACCTACCGAATCAGCCATTTGTGCTGTTATGCTTTATGACGCCAAGTTGTCGCAGGACATGGCGGCGCAATTGCAGGAAGAGGGCATTTATGTTACCGGTTTTTATTATCCGGTGGTGCCGAAAGGGCAGGCACGCATCCGCGTACAAATATCCGCTTCGCACGAAAAGGAGCATCTCGACAAATGTATAGCGGCATTCACGAAAGTAGCAAAGGTATTAAACGTTATAAAATAAATCTTCGATGAAAGCATTAGTGAAAAAACGCGCCGAGAAGGGTATCTGGATGGAAGAAGTGCCCATCCCCGCCGTGGGCGTCAACGATGTGTTGATAGAAATCAGGAAAACCGCCATTTGCGGCACCGACCTGCACATTTACGAATGGAACGAATGGGCGCAGGACGCCATCAAAACGCCCATGACCATCGGGCACGAGTATTACGGAACGGTGGTGGACAAAGGGCGCGGCGTGGAGCACGTCAAGATTGGCGATCGCGTTACCGGCGAAGGACACATTGCCTGCGGACACTGCCGCAACTGCCGGAGAGGCAATCTGCACGTGTGCGAAAACAATATCGGCATCGGCGTCAACCGCGACGGCGCTTTCGCGGAATACCTGTCCATCCCCGCGTCTAATTTGGTGCGTTTGGACGACCGTATTCCCGACGAAATCGCCAGCATCATGGACCCGTTCGGTAATGCAACGCACACAGCCCTGTCGTTTCCGATGATTGGCGAGGATGTGCTCATAACGGGAGCAGGACTGATTGGAACGATGGCAACCGCTATCTGCCGTTTTGCAGGAGCACGCAATATCGTGGTGACCGACCTGAGCGATTACCGGCTGAATATCGCCAAAAAAATGGGCGCCACGCTGTGCATCAACCCGAGCAAGGGAGAAAGCATTGAGCAGGCAGTAAAAAACCTGAATATGCACGGATTCGACATTGGACTGGAAATGTCAGGCTCGCCGACGGCTTTCGAAAGCATGATAGAAAATATGTACAACGGCTCGAAAATTGCGTTGCTGGGCATCCTTCCCAATTCCACCACCGTACAATGGAATAAAATCATTTTCAAAGCGCTCACTCTCAAAGGGATATACGGTCGCGAAATGTGGGAAACCTGGTATAAAATGGAACAGATGATTATTTCGGGCATCGATTTGACGCCTGTCATTACCCATCGCTTCTCTATCGACGATTTCCAAAAAGGGTTTGGCGTGATGGAAAGCGGACAGTGCGGAAAAGTCATTTTAAACTGGAAATAATGCCCGATA